>DATFTF010000212.1:0-5366 GCA_035262245.1 Thermoanaerobaculia bacterium | reverse complement strand
GAGAGCGTGGTGAGGGACACGAGGCGCCGCGCGGAAGGAGACTCACCCTTCCGGCGGCTGCCTTCCGCTCGGAGCGCCTCTTCCCGTGGGATAACCGCCGGAGGAGCATCCGGTTAGCGCGGACTATTCACGGACCAGCCGGCCGAAACACGGGGAGGAATGGCCAGCTTCGGTTCAGAACGTTCCGGCCGCCGGTCGCGCAGCGACCGCCGCGGCCGAAAGCCGCCGGAGTTGTTCATGAATAATGCGGACTAGCGTGTCGGGGCCTGCTTGGGCGGCCAGGCCGACCCGCGGGGTCGAGCCCCCCGGGCGTCTCCCCTCGACGGCATGGCGCGCGCGCGCACTTTGGGTCCTACGGGTCGTCGGCGCGCTGGCTGCGGCGGTCCTCGCGGCCTCCTGCACCGACGCGGCGCAGGCTCGCCTGGCACGCCGAATTCTCGAAGACCACCGCTCGCGAGCCAAGGATAAGCCCCTCGCAGCGGCGCAGGTCGTGCGGATACGGCTGCGGTCTCCCTCGGGCGACGCCTCCGGCAGCGCGATCATCGAGTGGGACGGAGACAACTACCGGGAGACCGTGACCTCCGCAGGGCTCACGACGATCCGAGGAATCCAGGGAGGAAAGGGCTACTTCACCGACGAAGACGGCGTCACGCGGGTGGCCTCCGAGCCCGCGCTCTCCGATCTCTTCACGCGCTTCTATTTCTGGAGACGCGCCTATCTCTTCGACGATCAGGCGGAGGCCCGCCTGGCCCTGGGACCTGCCGACGCGGACGCGGTCTCCGTCCAGCTCACGCCTCGCGGAGGAGACCCTCTCCTCCTGACCTTCCGCCGCAATGATCTGTCGCTGGCCTCGGCGCGATCCCGGCATCTCGACCTGACCTTCAGAGGTCCCGCGCGCTTTCGTGATGCCTCCCGGCCCGGCGCCGCAACGGACGGCGAGATCGCCTGGACCGGCTTGCCCACCGGCGCGCTCCCGGACACTTCGGTCGGCGGCTGGTCGGCGCGATGGGCGGCGGCTCCGGCGCAGGTCGGCTGGACGCGCTCCGGCCGCGAACTGACCCTTCCGGCGCGCGTCGGCTCCCGGCCGGTGATCCTCGCGCTCGATGGCGCCGCGGACGGGCCGCTGCGCGTCCGGGGGTCGGTCGCCGACGACCTGCGCGTTCCCTGGGCACGCGACGTGTTCGGCCGATGGGTCGCCCGCGAAGTCCGCCTGGAGATCGGCGGACTGGAATTCCCGCGCCTGGTCGCGGAGAAGAGCGAAGACGTCCCTGCGGGGATCGACGCGGTCGCCGGGGGGACGCTCCTGCGCGAGACCGTCGTGGAGGTCGATCCCGCCGCGCACCTCCTCCGGTTCTACGATCCCGCCCGCTGGGTCGCCGAACAGGGATATTTTCGAGTTCTCCTCGATGACGACGGAAATCGCGCCGTCGCCATTCTGCGTCACAAGGGAGAAAACGTGCGCCTGTCCGGACCGACGTCCCTCGGAGGCCCCATCGCGCTCAGCCCGGCGGCGCGAGCGCGTCTGGCGCCGTCGGGAGAGCCGCGCATCTCAGGACTGCGCTGGGGAGCGGCCCTGCCGGACCTCGCGGTTCTGACCACCGACGGCTCCGAGTCGGCGTTCGGAGAAGACGGACGCTTGGGCTGGGATCTCGTCCTGGGCTTCCACGCGTTCTTCGACCTGCCCCACCGCTGGGCTTATCTTCGGCCGGCGGCGCAACCCTGACCCCGGGCTTGCCGGGGCAGGCTCTTTTGCGAGGATCGGGCGTCCGGGTCGCGGCGTCAGCCTCCGACGTCCATCGTTTCGCGGTTGCCCAGGTCGATCACCGTGCGGCAGCCCGAGCAGAGCACTTCCGCGTTGAGCGCGAGCAGTCCGGCTTCCAGGCAAAGGACCACATCGCAATAAGGACAGATCATTTCTACGATCTCGACAGCAAGAGCCTTGTCCGCAGAGCCGCGCCGGGCCATCGCCCGGCGGCTGGGACTTTCGAACGGCACCACATTCTCTTGACTCACCGTTCCTCCTCCTGTTGCAAACCGGAAACGCGGTCCAGGTCACCGGTTGGATCGACCGGCGCGGCGATCGAGAGGCTCGGTCCGCTCCGCCTCCCCTTCTGGAGCACGAGCCCGGCAACGCCGGCGAACAAGAAGACACCTCCTGTCGCGAGAAGGCTCGCCGCAGCAGCGCGCAGCGGCCGAGGCGCTTCGCCTCCCGCGCCAACCGTGGATCCCAGAAAGATGCAGACGACCGCGAGCAGAAGAACCTGGCGGGGGCGATCCTGAGCCGGTCCGGACTGCGACCACACCAATCTCATCTTCGGTCACCCCGCGGGGACGAGGGAGCGGGCCCGGAGGGCCACGTCCATGCAGCGTTCGGAGCGAAGTCGAGCACGATTCGACCTCCGAAGCGTCCGGAGCACGAAACCCGCGTTCCGGCTCCTCCCTGTCAACGTGCTCATTCTATTCGAGAAATAGGCAGGGAGCAATTGAATTATCCTCCGCCGATGCTCCGGACATCCGGCCGTCTTCTTTCGGCGCCACTTTCCCTTTCCCTTCTCGCCCTCTGCGGATTCTCAGATCTCTCCGCGGCGCAGGAGCGCGCCTGGGAGGAGCAGTATCGAAGCCTCCCCGACGCCGCGGTGATTCGGGAGACCGACAGGGTGCTCTCGGCGTCGCCGCATCCTCTGGGTTCTCCCGACGACGAGAAGAACGCGCGCTGGATCCTCGGAAAATTTCGAGAGTGGGGACTCGAGGCGTCGATCGAGACGTTCTACGCGCTCTTCCCGACGCCGCGCGAGCGCGTCCTCGAGATGACGGCGCCGCGCCGGTTTCGCGCGGCGCTCGCGGAGACGCCGGTCAGCGGCGACCCGGCCTCTGCCGGGAAGGGCCAGCTGCCGCCCTACAACGCTTATTCCATCGACGGAGAGGCGACCGCGCCGCTCGTCTACGTCAATTACGGCGTGCCGGCGGATTATGAGCGGCTGGAACGGCTCGGCGTGGACGTGAAAGGAAAAATCGTCATTGCGCGCTACGGCGGCGGATGGCGCGGCATCAAGCCCAAGGTCGCCGCCGAGCACGGAGCCGCGGGCTGCCTGATCTACTCCGATCCTCGAGACGACGGCTACTTCGCGGGAGACGTTTATCCCGACGGGCCGTACCGTCCGGCCCAGGGGGTTCAGCGTGGGAGCGTCGCCGACATGCCGATCTCCGCGGGCGATCCTTTGACGCCGGGCGTGGGCGCCACGACGAGACCCGGGCACTGGAACCTCTCCGACGCCAAGACCCTCACTCGAATTCCGGTCCTGCCGATCTCCTACGGCGACGCGCAACCGCTTCTGGCCGCGCTGGCCGGACCGGTCGCGCCCGCCGAGTGGCGGGGCGCGCTGCCCATCACCTACCACATCGGGCCGGGACCCGCCGCGGTCCACCTCAAGGTGGCGTTCGACTGGAACATCGTTCCGGCCCACGACGTCATCGCACGCATCCCCGGGTCGGTCTGGCCGGACGAATGGGTTCTCCATGGCAACCATTACGACGCCTGGGTCTACGGGGCCTCCGATCCGATCTCCGGCCAGGCCGCGCTGCTGGAAGAGGCGCGCTCCCTGGGACGGCTTCTGAAGAAGGGTTGGAAGCCCAAGCGCACCATCGTGCTCTGCGCGTGGGACGGCGAGGAGGAAGGTCTTCTCGGCTCGACGGAGTGGGCCGAGACGCACGCCGAGGAGCTTCGCCGGAAGGCGGTCGCTTATCTGAACACCGACTCCTGCGACCGGGGCTACCTCCAGGCGGGCGGCTCTCACTCGCTGGAGACTCTGGTCAACGCGGTTGCGGCTGAGATCGTCGACCCCGAAAAGAACATCCCGGTCTCCCGCCGCTGGCGGCTGCGGCAGATCGAGCAGGCCAAGGACCCCGCCAACCGGCGGGAGATCCGAACCCGCAAAGATCTGCGCATCGAAGCGCTCGGCTCCGGATCGGACTTCACGCCGTTCCTGCAGCATCTGGGCATCGCGTCTCTGAACTTCGGATTCGGAGGAGAGGACGGCGGAGGCGTGTATCACTCCGTCTACGACGACTTTTCCTGGTACACGCGATTCGGGGACACCGACTTCACCTACGGACGGGCGCTGGCCCAGACCACCGGCACGGCCCTTCTGCGCCTGGCCGACGCCGACATCCTTCCCTTCGACTTTTCAGCGCTGGCGGACGCCGTGGCCCGGTACGTCGCGGAGCTCGAGAAACTGGCCGGCGAAAAACGCGAGGCCGCCGAGGAGCTCGACGTCGAGATCGACGAGGGCCTGCACGACGCGGTGTCCGATCCGAAGGCGCCGCTGGTCCCGCCAAGGAGGAAGACGCCGGTCCCCTTCTTCGACCTCTCACCGCTCCAGAATGCCTCGGACGATCTCAAACGGGCGGCGGCCGATTTCGAGGCCGCCCGGGCCGGCGTCGGGGCCTCGGACTCCGCGTCGCTCGCTCGCGTCAACGCCCTTCTGCGCGAGACGGAGCAAGCGTTGCTCCGGCCGGGCGGGCTGCCCGGCCGCCCCTGGTTCCGGCATTCTCTCTACGCCCCCGGTCTCTACACCGGCTACGACGTCAAGACCATGCCCACCGTGCGCGAGGCGATCGAGCAGGAGAAGTACGCCGATGTTGACGGGGAAGCGAAAAAGACCGCCGAGGCCATCGAGCGCTGCGCGGCGAAGGTCCGGGAAGCCGCGAGGGAATTGAGCCATTGAATCATTGATTCATTGATTCATTGATGAATTGAGCCGAAGATTTTTTTGCTGCTCAATCTTCCAATGAATCAATCCGACAATGGATCAATCCGCTACAGTCCTCCCCGCATCTTCGCGTAGAAGTCGTTCTCTTCGAACTTCCCCATCGCCACCGCGCACGTCCCGTCGCAGCGGGCGGTGATCTCGCCGCGGCCGTCGAACATCTCGGCGGTGGCGAAGATCAGATTCATCCCACCGCGCAGCAGTCTCCCCTCCACCCAGATGCGGTCGCCGCGCGTCGGACGAAAGAAAGTCATGGCCAGGGACACCGTCGCCGAGCGCGTTTCGGGCCGGGAGAGCCAGCCGACCGTGCCGATGGCCAGATCGAAGAGCGCGGCAAGCACTGCTCCGTTCACGGCATCGGTGCCCATGCCTCCCCGGTGGTGCGGAAGGACCGGATCGATGACCGCGCGCACGCGGTCCACCCGCTCGAAATCGAGCCGGACGCCCAGGTGCCGCATCGGCGCCGAGTCGTTCCAGGTCCGGGCCAGCGCCTGAAGCGACGCGAGCGTGGCGTAGGCTTCGGAGAACGGCGGCCGCTCCTCGGTCATCGCAAGGCTCAGAAGAAAACCGACAGACAGGTCACGCCGCCGTCGCGCTTCT
>DATFTF010000211.1:0-6185 GCA_035262245.1 Thermoanaerobaculia bacterium | reverse complement strand
CAACCAATCCTTCGCGCGCTCCGCGGCTCCCATCCGCCTTTACCGAACGGACGCCTTCTTTACGCTGGACACCGGTCAGCTCCTCACGCAGGTGACCCGTTCGAACAACACCGGAAAGCTCGTCCTTCCCAACATCGACCCCACCTACACCGATGAGTTCGCGACTGGGTATGCCCGGCCTCTGGGAGGAGGCTGGTCGGCGGAGATCTCCGGCATCTGGCGCGAGACCAAGGACGTCATCGAAGACTTTCCCGCGACTGACCGCTTCGACATCGAGAACGGCCCCGGAAATTTTCGCTACGGCAACATCCCCGCCTTCCGGAAGTACAAGGCCTTGACGCTCCAGGCCCGGAAGGCTTTTGGCTCGAACTGGACCTTGGACGCCTCGTATACCCTTTCGAAGCTCGAAGGGAACTGGGACCTCGACTACGACGTTCAGCTCTTCTACTCCTCCTCCTACATCGAAGACGGGCCGTTCCTCTACGTCGAGACTCCGAACCGTAACGGGACTCTCATCGGCAATCGCACGCACGTCGGCAAGCTCTTCGGGACTTATCATTTTGCGACGAACACCAACGTCGGAGGCTTCCTGCGCGTCCAGAGCGGCCGGCCGTGGGAGGCGCGAGGGATCGACCCCGTCTATGGAACCGACCTTCTCTATCTGGAGAAAGCAGGGACCCGAACAACGCCGACCTGGACGAATTTCGATCTTTCCGTCTCTCAGGACATACCGATTGGGGCGGTGAACCTGCGCATCGAGGGGCGTGTTCTCAACTTGTTCAACAGCCAGCCGGCCCTCAAAGTCGACCAGGACCTTTGCACGGACGTCTGCACTTCGCTGCCGGTCGACCCGTCGCTCTTGAACCCCAACTTCGGGAGGGCGACGTCTTACGCGCCGCCCCGACGGTTCTTCATTTCCGCCATCGCGACGTTTTAGCCGCGGGACGGTGGGCATCGCATGCGCCGGGGGCGTCATCGCCCCCGGTTTTTTGTTGATCAGCGAGCGGTTCGGACGGCCGCGAGCGTGCGCGCCACCTCGGGCTGGTTGGGGTCCAGAGCGAGCGAGCGCTCCAGCAACCGGATGACCGCGTCGCGGTCCACCAGGCAGGTCTCGATCAACGCGAGGTCGTTTAAAGTGCGGGGCTCGCGGGTCGTTTGCTCGAAGCGGGCGAGCGCGCCGAGCGCGCCGCGGCAATCGTGGCCGCGGTACCGGAGGAGAGCCAGCTCCCGGGCCAGGGCCTCGCTGTCCGGATAACTCCTGGCCGCGCGCTCGAGAACGGAACGAGCGGCGGCCGTCTTTCCGGCCTTCTCGTATTCGTGGGCCCAGCCGGTCACGACCGGCGCCGGATCGGAGCCCAGGGCCGCGAGCGAGCGGAAGAGCCAGTCCTCGGAGGCGCGGACATCTCCGCGGGCGCGCGCCAGCACGGCCAGGTTGAACATGGCCGAGTAATAATCGGGGGAGAGCGCGAGCGACTTCTCGAAGTCCGCCTGAGCAGCGGCGAAGTTCCTGCGCGTCTCGCGCTCGTAGACGCCCAGGTTGTTCCACGCGCCTTCGGTCATTCCCGGCCGGTCGCCGCCGGGAGGCGCCAGCGGCCGGGTCTCGCTCGGTGAGAGATAACCGAGCGCTAAGAGCTTCCTGGCGTATTCGCTCGATTGCGCCGCGGAGATCTTCTCCGCGGCGAGGCGCCGGACCTCGACAGAGTCGAAGAGGTCGGCGCGCGGGGATTCCCGGAGGTCGGCGAACGCCGCGGTGAGCACCCGGCCCGGCATTTTCCTGTCCGCGGGGAGGCCCAGGAGCGCGAGCGCGGTCGGCGCGATGTCGAAGAGGGTCACCTTCCCGCGGGCGCTCGTCGGGCGGACGCGAGAGCCCCACGCCGCGAAGACGCCGGTCATGCGGTGCCAGAAAGCGGCGGTGGCGAAGTTTCCGGAAGCCACGCCGCAGAGGCGGTCCGCGCCCCACTTGAAGCCGTGGTCGGAGTGGACCACGAGCGTCGCTCCGTCCTCCCGGGCCCGCCGCATCCACTGCCCGAGAATCCTGTCGATGACGCCGAAATACGTCTCGACCGTCCTCCCGTACCGCGCGGCGTCCGCGTCGGAGACGCAGGGAAGGCGAGGCGGCGTGTCCGCCGCGAAAACATGGCCGATCTCGTCGGTTCCCTCGAAGTAGAGGAGCATCAGGTCGGGGTGCTCGCGGTCGTAGAGCTCGCGGGCGATTCGCTGGGAGACGCGGGTCGCGGCGAGGATGCGCGCCAGGGCCACGGCCTTGTTCTCCATGCCTCCACCCGCTGCTCGAGCCGCCCCAATCTCGGCGGCGGGCTGGTCGAGGAAGCGCGCCATATCCTCGTCGGTCACCTTGCCCTCGCGCGAGACGGTCTGCGCGACGCCGGCCTCGAGGCTCGTGGGGAAGGCCGCGCCGGAGAGGGGGAGTCCCTCAAAGAGGATCGGGCTCGCCCGGTCGGAGACGAAGAAGCCGCGGACCTCCTCGGCGGGATGGGTGGCCCACCAGCCCACAATACCTATATTGTGGCCGGCGGCGGAGGCGAGATTCCACACCGCAGGCACCCCGCGCGACAGGCCGGAGATCGGCGCTTTTTGGCCGGTCTTCGGATCGACCTCCTGGAAGTCGAGAACGCGGTGGAGATCGGGTCCGACGCCTGTGGCCGCGGTGGTCCAGAGAATGGGGGAGAGGATCGGCGCGAAGCTCGCGAGGTCGGCGGAGTACCCCTCCGACGTCAGGCGCTTCCAGTTGGGCATCCGGCCTTCGTTCGCCAGGCGGTCGAGCAGCTCCCAATCCAGGGCGTCCATCCCCAGCCAGATGACGGGATGCGCCGCCGATGCGGCCCGCGGGGGGCGTGTCGCGACGTCCTCGTCCTCGACCGCGGATGCCGCGTGCGGCAGGGGGCCCGGCGGCTGCTCCGCGGGGCGCCGGCAGCCGGAGAACAGGAGAAGCAGGAGCAGAAACGCGGACGCGCGGCGCTCGCGTGTTCCCCCAATCATCGCCGCCAAACCTAGCACGTCGCTTCCCGCGCGACTCGAACGGGGGTGGGGTCCTTCACCGTGCCTTCGCGGCGCGACCAAGTTTCGCGGACTGGATCCGCGAAACGACTCGCGACGCGGGAGGACACGTCGCCTGTGCTACGGGAAAAGGTCTGCGCCTGGCGGCGCACCGGCCTGCGGCTCGGCCAAAGGGCCTCGACCGCAGGCCTGACCTCTTGCCTTCGCTTCGGCTCCCCGCGGCGCGCGACTCCTCCTTCGGTTACTTCAGGAGCTTCGCGCGCCGCGGACGGAAGCGAGGCTCCGAACTAAGAGCTCCGGTCAGGCGACGGTTATCGCAGCCGGCGGAACGATCGGGTCTTGATCGCCAACCAGACCGGCTGGCCGACAGCGAGCTGGAGGTCTGTGACGGCGGCTTCCGTGACGTGCGCGCGCCATCTCGCCCCCGCGGCGTCGGCATGGACCATGGCGTCGCTGCCCAGAGACTCGATCGCGCGGATCTCGCCGGCCAAGACGTTGCGGGCCGAAACGCGGACGAGCGGCTGCAGAGACACGAGAATCTCGTCCGGAGCGACGGCGAAGATCGCACGCTGGCCGATCCCCGCGCCGCTGGCAGGCACGGTGAGGGACGATCCGCCGGAAAGCTCGAGCGAGACCGCGCCATCGCGCTCCTCCGACGCGATCCTCCCGTCGAGCACGTTGTCGAAGCTCGCGGAGGGGTCGACCTCGGCCAGCCGCTGTTCCACGATCGAACGGGTCGCTCCGTGGGCCTCGAGCCGGCCCTTGCGCAGGAGGAGGGCCTCTCCGGCAAGCGCCTCGGCCTCCCCGGCGTTGTGCGTGACGTAGAAGAGGGGGATCTTCCGCTCGTCCCGGATCCGCAGCAGGTAAGGGAGGATCCGCGCCTTCAATTCCACGTCGATCGCCGCCAGGGGCTCGTCGAAGAGGAGGAGGCGCGGCTGTGTGGCCACCGCGCGGGCCAGCGCCACGCGCTGGCGCTCGCCGCCGGAGAGCGTTGCGGGAAATCGCGGCAGGAGCGGGCCGATCTCCAGGATGTCCACGGCCTCCGCGAACGTCCGTTCGGCGTCGCTCCCCGAGAGACCGAAGCGGACGTTGTCCGCCGCGCTCAAGTGCGGAAAGAGAAGCGCGTCCTGCGGCACGTAGCCGATGCGCCGCCGCTCGGGGGGAAGGTGAACGTTCTCGGTGGAGTCCTGCAGCGTGACGCCGTCGAGAGCGATGCGTCCCTGCACCCTCCGGCGCAGGCCGGCGATCGATTCCAGAAGCGACGTCTTTCCGGAGCCCGAAGGGCCCAGCACGGCCACCGCCGGGCTCGCGCACCGCGCGGCGACCTCGAGGGTGAAGTCGGCGAGCGGCAGCCGCAGATCGAGCTCGATCACGCCGACCGAAGTCGCGCGCGGCGCCGCTCGATCCACTCCGTCGACCAGACGGCGGCGAAGGCCACGACGACTGTCACCCCGACCAGGCGCAGGGCGGCGCCATCCTGCCCGATCTGGGAACGGTGAAAGATAGCGAGCGCCAGCGTCTGGGTCCGGCCGGGGATGTTCCCGGCGACCAAGATCGTGGCGCCGAACTCGCCGAGCGCGCGGGAGAAGGCCAGCAGCGTCCCGGCGGCGACCCCTCGCCAGGCCAGCGGCAGGGTGATCCGGGCGAAGACGGCGGCCGGCCGCCGTCCGAGAGAGCGGGCAACAGCGATCAAGCGCGGGTCGATCTCTTCGAAGGCCACGCGGGCCGGCCGGACCAGGAGCGGAAACGACATGACCGCGGTCGCCACGACGATCGCCTTCCAGGTGAAGAGCACTTCGACGTTGAGCGCTGCGAGGATCCGTCCCGCCGGGCCCCCGGGACGCAGCAGCGAGAGGAGGAGGATTCCCACGGCCGTCGGCGGAAGAACGAGCGGAAGCGAGAGGATCGTCTCGATCGCTCCCTTGCCGAGGAAGGGCCGGCGGGCGAGAAACCATCCCGCCGCGATGCCCAGAGGCAGGATCACGGCGGTCGAGATCGCCGCCACCCGCAGCGTCAGAAGAAGAATCGAGAAGTCTTCGCCCGTCAAGACAGCCGCCCCCCGCCGGGCCCAACGATGGAATCGCCGCGGCGCAGGAAGGATTATCTCGCGGGGGCGTTTCCCGCGGCCCTGATGGTGAAGCCGTATTTCTCGAACACGGCTCTGCCCTGCGAGCCCGCGGTGAAGTCGACGAAGCGC
This sequence comes from Thermoanaerobaculia bacterium, assembly GCA_035262245.1. Lineage (GTDB taxonomy): Bacteria > Acidobacteriota > Thermoanaerobaculia > UBA5066 > Gp7-AA6 > DATFTF01. Next base: position 973 of record DATFTF010000211.1, on the reverse strand, counting down.
TGCGCCGCGGCGTTTGAGGACTTCGCGGCCCGGGCGAGCGAGTAGGTGATCTCCGGGCCGTTGGTGACGGTCCATGCGATCCGGACGTCCTTGGAGATGGCCGCGTCCGTCTTGTAGACGACCCCAACGGGAACCGACCCGGTCGCCACCGCGGCAAGCGCCGCGCGAACGTCCAGGGTCGGCACGACCTTTGGCTCGATCTCCTTCCACAAACCGGCGGTCTCCAGCCACTTCTTCGCGTAGATTCCCGCCGGAACCGCAGCCGGATCGGCGAGCGCGAGCTTCGAAAATTTCGTCAGATCGGCCGGCGCGCCGACGGTCGTCCGGGATTCTCGCGGGACGATCACCACGAGGACGTTGCTCAGGAACTCGCGGCGATCGTCGCGGCGGACGAGCCCGCTCTTTTCCAGGTCGTCCATCTTTGCCGTGTCCGCGGAGAAGAAGATGTCGGCCGGCGCCCCCGCCTTGATCTGACGGGCCAGATCGGACGAGGCGCCGAAGGAGAATCGAGGCGTGACATGCGTCTGGGCCTCGAAGGCCTTGCCGATCTCCTGAAGGGCCCCGGTCAAGCTGGCCGCGGCGAAGACCAGGATCTCCTGTGCGCGCGCGGCCTTCGCGGACAGGACCAAAAAGAGAGCGGCGAGTACTGCCCGGAGTGTCTTCATGTCGTTGCCCTAGAAGTAGTAGGCCTGCAGCTGCACGCCGAAATGGTTCGTTTCCTGGATCCGCGCCGCTCCCGGCTTCTGCCGCGGCACGATCCGTTCGTAGAAGGGGGAGAGCTTCAAGTTCTGTCCGGAGATGTACCAGTTGAGTCCGCCGCCGTAGCGGATCTGGTCGCCGGTCTTGAAGCGATCCTGGTCGAATGAGAGGCGCTCGTAGCGCAGGTAAGGCTGAATCTTGACTGCATCGAAGTAGTAGCCGAGGTCGGTGAAGAAGGCACGCTGCTTGGGGAGCAGAGGAAGGATGACGCCGT
>DATFTF010000210.1:0-2578 GCA_035262245.1 Thermoanaerobaculia bacterium | reverse complement strand
AAAGGAGGCAGGACGTAGGAAGGCCCCGCGCTCCACCTACCACCTCCGTCCTACCACCTACGTCCTCGTGTGGCCACCTCCGTCCTCGTGCTCAAGGGATCGCGACCCGGAACGACGCCTCGGTCTTTGAGCGCACCTCGTCTGCGGTCACGCCGGGGGCGAGCTCGACCAGCGTCAGCTGCGACCGATCGCGGTCCACGTCGAAGACGCAGAGATCAGTGATGATCCGATGCACGCAGCGCTTCCCGGTCAGCGGGAGCGTGCACCTCTTCAGGATCTTGGGCTCGCCGCTGCGGGCGGTGTGCTCCATGGTGACCACCAGACGGCGCGCCCCGGCCACCAGGTCCATGGCTCCGCCCATCCCCTTGACCATCTTGCCCGGAATCATGTAGTTGGCGATGGATCCCTCCTCGTCCACCTGCATCGCGCCGAGGATCGAGAGGTCGATGTGCCCGCCCCGGATCATGGCGAAGGAGTCCGCCGAGGAGAAATACGAGGCTCCCGGCGCGACCGTCACGGTTTCCTTCCCCGCGTTGATCAGGTCCGCGTCGACCTCGTCCTCCCGGGGGTACGGACCGACGCCGAGGATGCCGTTCTCCGACTGGAGCACGACCTCCATTCCGGGGGGAATGTGGTTGGAGACGAGCGTCGGCATCCCGATGCCGAGATTGACCGTGTATCCGTCCTTCAATTCCTTCACTGCCCGGCGGATGATCCCCTCGCGATCGAGCATGCGATTCATTTACCAGTTTGCAGCTTGCGGCTTGCAGCTTGCAGCAGATCGCCAGCCGCTTCGTGTCCCGTCTGGCTGAGAGCTGCGAGCTGAAAGCTGCAAGCTATTTCCTCACCGTGCGGCGCTCGATCCGCTTTTCGCGCGGCGCCACCACGACACGATGAACGAAGACGCCCGGCGTGTGGACGCACTCGGGATCAAGCCCGCCCGGTTCCACGAGCTCCTCGACTTCGGCGACCGAGATCTTCCCCGCGGTCGCGGCCATAGGATTGAAGTTCCGGGCCGCTTTGCGGTAGAGGAGATTGCCCATTCGGTCTCCCTTCCAAGCGGCGACCAGGGAAAAGTCCCCCACGATGCCCCGCTCCAGGAGGTACTCGCGGCCGTCGATCACCTTGGTCTCCTTGCCCTTTGCCACCAGCGTGCCCACGCCGGTCGGCGTGTAGAACCCCGGAATCCCGGCGCCGCCAGCCCGCATCCGCTCGGCCAGGGTTCCCTGGGGGACGAGCTCCACTTCCAGCTCGCCGCTCAGGAACTGCCGCTCGAACTCCGCGTTTTCCCCGACGTAGGAAGAGACCATCTTTCGGATCTGCCGTGTTCTCAAGAGAAGCCCCAGCCCCCAGTCGTCGACGCCGCAGTTGTTGGAGACGACGGTGAGGCCCTTGGCGCCGCGGCGCACCAGGGCCTGGATCAGGTTCTCGGGAATTCCGCAGAGTCCGAAACCGCCGACCACCAGAGTGGCGCCGTCGCGGACGTCGGCCAGTGCCGCGTCGGCCGAGGCCACCACCTTGTCGATCATCGGAAAGATGATACCCGAGCCCGACGGCCCAACCCCGGCGCGGGCTCACGGCTCGGGGCGCGCCACGGCGACGAACTCGACCGCGGTCAGGTCCTCGCTCGCCCCGCCAAGGGACGCCAGCGACTGGAGGCGGGCGCGACCCGCCGGAGAGGTCGGAAACGTCACCGTCTCGATCGCCGGGGCGCTGTATCCGCTCGCCTCGAAGAGGTCGATGAGAGTCTGTCGGGTGAAGAAGCGGATGTGGGTGCCGGAGAGAATCGAGTAAGGAATGTAGTCGAAGCGGCCCTCCAGAAGGTCGGCGACGACCGACCAGTGCCCCAGGTTGGGGACCGAGGCGATCACCGCTCCGCGGGCGGAGAGCCAGGGACGCACGCGCGCGAGCGCCGCGGCAGGGTCCGCCAGGTGCTCGAGCACGTCTCCGAACAGAACTGCGTCGAACTGGCCGTCGAACTCCTCCGTCACTTCTTCCAGGGGCCGTGCGAGGAGCTGATCGCAGACGCGCGCTGCTTCCGCCGCGTCTCCGGGATCCGGCTCGATCCCCACCACGCGATCCACGCCCGCCTGCCGGAGGGCTCGCGCGGTGGCCGCCCGCGAGCAGCCGACGTCGAGAACGGAGCGCGACCCTTCCGGGATTCGGGCGACCAGATCGCTGCGCGCCTGGCCGTCCATGTCGCCGTAGCGGTGGAGGTAGGAAGCCGGATCGAGAACAGCTTCGATCCCCCGGCGGACCGCCTCCTCCGGGACCTCCTCGAGCGGAAGATGGGGCGGCAGAGCCGAAAGGACCTCGCGCCGGGCGGAGAACACGGGCGAACGCGGGCGGGAGATCCGCCGGGGAGGCGCAGCATGGTCCGCCGTCCAGGCGGCGGCCTCGGCCAGCAGCGCCGGCGTGTGGTACGCGAAGGGAGGAGCAAACCGCGCATCCTCGCACCACGGCTCGTTGGTGACCGGAATGGCCAGGCCGCATCGCTCGCGCTCAAGGACCGCGAGCAGGCTGCGGGCGGCCGCCGGAGCGAGGTAGGCCTCGGGATCGGCCACCACGAGAATGCGCG
>DATFTF010000209.1:0-6595 GCA_035262245.1 Thermoanaerobaculia bacterium | reverse complement strand
TGGGTCCATGCTCCTGAAATCAGCAGGTCCGGCCCTGGCGGCGGCGGCCGTGCTCTGCCTGGGCGCATTCGCGGCGAGTCCGGCGCAGACCCGCAGGCCGGTGCAGCCCACGCCCGTGCCGCCTCCCCGGGTCGAAGAGGGGAACAAGGGCGGGCCGCCGATTTCGCGCGTCACCCGCTTCCCCAGCCACGAGATCAGCTTCTCCCGTCTGCTTCGCGTCGAGGAGGTCGATCTGGATCGCGACGGCGACATGGAGGCCTTGGTCGAGGGCATCGCAACGGTCCGCAAACTTCCCGATGACGTGCCGGCTGTGGATTTCGTGTCGCGCTCCCGGCTTCCGTTCGAGAGCCCGATCCTGGCGGTCATGAGGCGGACAGGAGACGAGTGGCACCCGATCCTGCTGGTGCACGTGCCCCTGCGGTGCGGGCAAAGCGACGATCTTTCCAGCTGCGACCAGGTCACGCAGTTTCGCAGCGTACGGTTCCGATTCGACGACCGGCCCCAGGTCGTGCTGCAAATTCTCCATCCCGGAGAGACGGGAACCAACGAGAGCTACGTGTACCGCCTGGTGGGTTCCAAGCTGGACACCACCTTCGGGGTTTCTCTGCCGCGTGCCTCCATCGACGTGGCCATCGAGCCCAACGGCATCACACGCCGTTTGGCCGTCGACACCTTCGTCAACCGCGAGCTGCCCTCGCGTTACCGCAGCTTCACGCTGCGTTCGTTCTTCGTCTTCGGAGAGTCGCGCTTCCGGGTCGCCACCGAAAGCGTCGAAGAGCCGTGGGCCGAACGGGCCGAAGGCGAGCTCGCCTACTGGGGTCTGGTGCATCAGCCGACCTTCGCCGTCGACATCGAACGCATGCGCGACAAGAGCCGCAAGGAGCCGCCGGAAGGCTGGACCCTGGACCCTCTGGAGGTTGTTAAGAAGCGCTATCCCGACGTGGCCCGGCTGCGCGTCGGAACCCGCGCTCCCGGCGTCTGCATCGTCTACTTCGACAGGATCGGAGGCTGCCGCGGGCACGCCGTTCTCTTCCAGCCCCTGCGCGAGTGGGAGGGCGAGAAGAGCTTCTGGGAGATCGGCGTGATCCGCGGGCAGAAGGACGGTCCCTTCGAGTGCCTCGAGGAGCCGGTCTTAACACTTGCGCGTTGATTCAAAATTCAAGATTCAAAATGAGAGCGAGCTGTTCGATTCAATCTTGAATCTTGAATTCTCAGTACATCTGAGAAACCCCGATCCTTAGCGTAAGCACCCGCCGATCGTGCCCTCCTGAGAACTCCGAGCCCGCCGCGCCGAAGAGAATGGTCTGGGTGCCGATGCGGTGACGAACGCCCATCTCCGCGCCGATGATCGCCGGGCCGTCGATCAGCGGGTGGGTGCGCCCGACGACGTCCGCCATCAGGAGCGTGTCGGTCAGGCCCCGCCGGCTCACTGGGAAATCGACTCCGGCGACGCCGGCCCAGCGCTCGGTGCGTTCTCCGGGATTGGGATCCCCCAGGCGCGTGAAGAGAAGGTTCGCGTGCAAGCGGAAATCGTCGAACGACCGCGTGCCGAGCAGAGCCAGGTGCAGATTGGTTCCTCGCGAGTCGAGGCCGGTGGGAAACTGCACGTCTGCGCGCACTGCGAGGGCCGGGAAGAACGCGGTCTCGGCTTTCAAGGCGTAGAGGAGATGGCCGAAGAGGTCTCCCGAAGAGATCCCGCGCTGCGCGTTTCGCTCCGGACGGGTCACATAACGCAGCGCGGCGCCGACCTCCAGCCCGCGCGCCAGCCCGTAATCGAGCGAGAAGCCGGGCCCGTGATCGTTGGAGTGGTCCCGACGCAGATTGAAGGTCCAGTCGAAGCCCCCCGAAAACGCCCGAAACGAGACGGGCTGGGCGTCCTCCATGGTCAGCGGGCGTTCCGGCTCGAGGTTGGAGATCTGCTGAGCGGCAACCGGGGCGATCAGGAGCACGAGGGCGCATGGCGCGATCGCCCAGGGGAGCTTACCTCCCACCGATCCCCTCCGCCGGCAGCCGCCAGTCACGGGCCAGATTGCGGACCGCCTCGTCGCGCTGATGGCGCGCCTGCGAAGTCTGTCCGCCGGGCACGAGCGCTTCGAACAACGCGCCTCGAAATCGCGCCAGGCTGTCCAGCGCCTCGGCGATCTGCGGGAAGCGGTCGAAGACGGTGGGGGCCGCGGTGCGATAGCGCGCGTCCTCCGGAGCGCTTTCGAGCGCGAAGGACCGGTCGAATTCGTCGACCGTCTTGCGCACGCGCCACCGCTGCTGCCCGAAGTCCGCGGCGGCCAGGTCTTCGGCGGCCAGCGCGAAGAGACGGGTGCCGACCTGAAGCAAATGCGCCGACGCCGGTGCTGCGAGCAGGGCCTCGGCGGGGGGACGCTCCTCCTGCGCCGCGGTCAAGGCCCATCGCTCGCGGCGGTAGAGATCGTAGAGCCGGGTCAGCCGCTCCTCGGTCGTGTGTGCGGAAGCGTCGGGAGCGGCCAGAATGTCCAGGATCTGCTGCTCGAAGACCTGTCCCCAGCGCAGAGCGTGGAAGATCGGCCCGGCGTCGCGGGCCACGCGCGGCGCGACGAGGTTGGCCTCCGGGGTGAAGCGGGGCGGGTCCTTCAGGAGCGCCTTGAGCGAGTTGGCGAACACACGGTCCGTCTCGGCGTTGACGCCCGAGATCCATGCCGTTTCCAGCGCCCGCCAGCGCCCGTAACGCACGGCGTTCAAGCGCGCATCGAGATCGGGGAAGAAGCGATGGACGGAGTTGTTGTACGAGCCCTTGGGAGGATAGGGCTCCTCAGCCGTCATGCTGCCTCCCAGGGCCAGGACGAAGAGGCAAGCCCAGGCCGCCGGGAGGCGCTGCTTCATCGGGCGAAACGATACAGCAAACGTCCGGGGCCCAGAGCAGTCGAGGGATCAGCCGGGCGCAGCCGCCGACGGTCTCCGATCCGGCGCGTGGGGCCACGCCAGCGCGGCCGCCAGGACCAGCCCGCAAGCCGCGGTCCCCGCGAGGACCGGATCGCGGCCGAGGGCGAGAGCAGGCCAAAACCGTCCGGCTGCGGCGATCGCTCCACCGGCCGCCATGGAGGCGATCGCAGCCTTCGGGGCGACGCGCCGGCCCACCGGCGAGAGGGCAACGAGAACCGGCAGGATCAAACCGGCGGCGAAGATCGAGTATCCGAGCTTCAGGGTCTCGATGACGTTGCGATTCATGGCCAGTGCGACAAGGAGCCCGAGCGCCCCGTAGACGACCGCGAGCGCCTGGGCGGCGCGGAGAGGAACGGGGCGCCGCGCCACCGGGGCCAGGAGATCGCGGGCAGTGACCGCCGTCGCGGACAGGAGCACCGCATCCGCCGAGGACTGCATGGCGGCGACAAGAGCGACCAGGACGAGCGACGCGAGCGGCGCCGGAACGAAGGCCAGCACCGCGCGGGGAAGCGTGGCTGTGGCAGCCTCGGGCGCAAGCACGGCGCGCGCAGACAGGGCGATCACGGCGACGGACAGCCCGAAGAAGATCTTGGCGGCGCCGGCCCAGGCCGCAGCCGCCCGCGCCGCGTGCTCGTCGCGGCAGGAGAGGAGCTTCGCATAGACGTCGCTGCCCACCATGTGGGGAAGGCCAATCGTCACGAGCAGCGCGAGAACGCCCTCCGCCGGAAGGGTGGCCGACGTCGGAAAGCTCCAGACCGCCGCCGGAAGGGAAGACCAGGCTCCGACGTGGCGCAGAGCCGCGGCAAGCGCGATGCCGGGGATGCCGACCACCATCAGCCCGTACTTCACGAGATCGGTCCGGACAACCGCAAACTGGCCGCCGAGGCTGGTGTAGGCGACGAAGACGGCCGTGCATCCCAGGATCGTCACGGTGGGAGCCCAGCCAAATGCGGCGGTCAGCACCACCTGCGTGGCCTCCGCGAGCAGCGCGAACCAGACGATCTCGGCGGCCAGCACGAGAGCTCCCGCCGTCACGCGCGCTCCGGCTCCGAAGTGTCGGCCCACGATTTCCGGCAGGGTCACCGCGCTTTCCCGCCGGACCCGCCCGGCCAGCAATAGAGACAGGGCAAGCAGGCCGAACGCGCCGGCGAAGTCCAGCCAGAGGCCGGACAGGCCATGCGTGTACACGAAGGCGGCCAGCGCAATGGTGGTCGAGCCGCCGGTCGTCAGGGAGGCCAGACCGATGAAGCCCCAGAAGCCGTTCAACGAGCGGTCGGCAATGAAATAGGAGATCTCGTCGCGCCCGGCTCGCCGACGCGCGCGCAGGCCGATGATCAGGATCGATGCGAGATAAACGATCAGGAGGGCCAGGGTCAGGGCTGGCATCTCTCAAACGCCGAGATCGTGCTTAAAGTGAAAAACGCCGGGAACGCCGAGAACGCCGGGAACGCCGGGAAGTGAAGTAGGAAGTTGGAAGTGAAGGGCCTCGGACGGTCCCCACTTCGAACTTCGTACTTCACTTCAGACTTCCGTTGCGTTCCCGGCGTTCCCGCTGCGTTTGGAAGCGGGTGGGATACAATACATATATTGTAACCGCACGGTCTAGATCCGACGTGCCGCTTCCAAGGCGACCGCTTCCAAGAGCCGCACGCCGATGGGGAGCGCGCGTTCGTCGATGTCGAAACGGGGCGAGTGGTGAGCCCGGTGTCCCCCTTCCGGAGCGGAACCGACGAAAAAGAAGCAGCCCGGAACGCGGTCCAGGAAGACCGACATGTCCTCGCCTCCTAGAGTGCGGGTCTCGGGATCGACATTTTCCGGGCCCAGAAGACCCCCGGCAGTCTCGATGACCATCTCTGCCATCGCCGGGTCGTTGATCGTGGCGCGATTGACGCGCTTGTAATCGACGGAGGCGGAGACGCCGGCGGCCTCCGCCGTGCCGCGGGCGATGCGGGCGATCTTCTCCGGCAGCGCCAGCCACGCGGCGTCGGAGAAAGAGCGCGCCGTTCCGGTCAACCGCACCAGGGAGGGGATGATGTTGAAAGCGGATCCCCCGTGGATCGAGCCGACCGTCACCACGGCCGCGTCCAGAGGCGAGATCTCACGGGCCACAACGGACTGCAGGGCGTCGACGATGCGCGCGGCCCCCAGAATCGTGTCGTAAGTCTCGTGCGGCGAGGCGCCGTGGCCGCCCGGCCCGGTGACGTCGATGGTGAATTCGTCCACCGCGGCGAGCAGCGCGCCGCGATTGACGCCGACTCTTCCCACCGGCAGCTGATTCCAGAGATGCAGACCGAACGCCGCGCTGACGCCCTCCAGGATCCCGTCGGAGGCGCAGGCCACCGCGCCGCCTGCCCCCTCTTCGGCCGGCTGGAAGAGAAAGCGGAAGCGACCGGCTTCCGGGTCGGCGGCCAGCCGTTCGGCGGTGGCCAGTGCGATAGCGACGTGCCCGTCATGCCCGCAGGCGTGCATCACCCCCGGCGTGGCCGAGGCGTACGGAGCCTCGGACTCCTCGGTCAGGGGAAGGGCGTCCATGTCGGCGCGCAGCAGGATCCGCCCGCCGCTGGGCCCTCGCGGGTCGGCCGCCACGCCGGTCCGTCCGACGCCGCGGCGTGGAGACAATCCGGCCGCTTCCAGGCGCTCGGCGACGATTCGGGCGGTGCGCGTTTCCTGGAACGCGAGCTCGGGATGGCGGTGGAGGTCGCGGCGCGTTTCGACCAGGCGCGCGAGCTCGGCCGGGGCCAGCTTGGCCCGCTCCTCCGGAAGCATCGTAGACACGCGCGGATTATAAGAGGGCGCCGCCGCGGTCCGGGGGTCGGGCTATATTTGAGCCATGACCCCTCTCTACGCCTCCGGGCTCGACCGCTACATGAAGGAGCTCTTGCCGCCGCGGCCCGCGGTGATCCAGGAGATGGAGGCTCAGGCCGCCCAGCGCGACATTCCGATCGTCGGTCCCGCGGTGGCCACGCTCCTGGCCATGCTCGCCGAGTCGATCGGCGCGCGGCGCGTCTTCGAGCTCGGAAGCGCCATCGGCTACTCGACGGCATTCTTCGCCAGGGCGGTGGGGGAGGAGGGCCGCGTCTTCTACACCGACGGGAGCGAGAGCAACGCTCGGGAAGCGCGGGGTTACCTCGATCGCCTGGGCCTGTCGGCCCGCGTCGAGATCCGGACCGGAGAGGCGGTCGATCTCCTGCGCCGAACCTCCGGAACCTTCGACATCGTCTTCATCGACATCGACAAGCACGGCTATCCCGAGGCGCTGGAGGAAGCGGCTCCGCGGGTCCGGCCCGGCGGCTACCTTCTGGCGGACAACGTGCTCTGGTCGGGGAAGGTGGTGGACTCCGCCTCGGGAGACCGAGACACCGAGGGGATTCGGGAGTTCAACAGGCGTCTGTTCGCCCGGTCCGACTTCGACAGCGTCATCGTTCCCCTGCGAGACGGCGTGGCGATCGCGCGCCGGCGCGCGGAATGAGCGGACGCTCCGAGATTGTCGCGCGCTTCTCGGAGTTCGCTTCCGGGGCATCGCTCGACCTCTGGGAGGGAGCGCTGCTGGTCGCGCTGCTGGTCGATCCGGCGGAGGATCTCGATGTTTCCCGGGCCAGAGTGGAAGGTTTGGCCGAGAGAGTCCGGCAGGCCGGACTCGGGCAACCGCGGCTCGAGGATCTCGTCCGTGTTCTCTTCGCCG
>DATFTF010000208.1:0-3921 GCA_035262245.1 Thermoanaerobaculia bacterium | reverse complement strand
GGCGCATTTCTCCCGCTCCAGGACGAGGTCTTCCCCGACCGCGAGCACTTCGGCCGAATTTTCTACAACCAGGCCCGCATGTCCGCCAGACGCATTCCCCAGATCGCCGCGGTCATGGGGATGTGCACGGCCGGAGGCGCTTATGTCCCGGCGATGTCCGACGAGGCGGTGATCGTCAGGGGGACGGGCACGATCTTTCTGGCCGGTCCGCCGCTGGTGAAGGCGGCGACGGGGGAGGAAGTCTCCGCCGAGGACCTGGGCGGCGCGGACGTTCACACGAGGGTCTCCGGCGTTGCCGACTACCTCGCCGACGACGATGGGCAGGCCATCGCGATCGTCCGCGACCTGGTGGAGAGTCTGGGAGCCTCGGACAAGGCTCTGCCCGCCAATCGGGTTGAGCCCGAGGAGCCGGCCTACGATCCCAGGGAGATCTACGGCATTCTTCCCTCGGACCTGCGGCAGCCTTACGACGTGCGCGAGGTCCTGGCGCGCCTCGTCGACGGCTCGCGATTCGAGGAGTTCAAGGCCCGATACGGAACGACGCTCGTCTGCGGGTTCGCGCGTCTGGCCGGCTTCCTGGTGGGTGTTCTGGCCAACAACGGCATCCTCTTTTCCGAGTCGGCCCTGAAGGGGACGCACTTCATCGAGATGTGCTGCCGGCGCAAGATTCCCCTCCTCTTCCTCCAGAACATCACCGGCTTCATGGTCGGTCGGGACTACGAGCGGGGAGGCATCGCCAAGGACGGAGCCAAGATGGTGCACGCCGTCGCCAATGCGATGGTCCCCAAGTTCACCGTCATCATCGGAGGCTCGTTCGGCGCCGGCAATTACGGCATGTGCGGCCGCGCCTACGGACCGCGGTTTTTGTGGATGTGGCCCAACGCGCGGATCTCCGTGATGGGAGGCGAGCAGGCCGCGTCCGTTCTTTCGACCGTCAAGCAGGACCAGCTGGCGCGCGCGGGCCAGCCGCTGCTCTCGCCCGAGCAGGTCGCCGAGTTCGAGCGGCCCACCCGTGAGAAGTACGAGTTGGAGGGGAGTCCCTATCATTCGACGGCGCGTCTCTGGGACGACGGTGTGCTCGACCCCGCCGAGACTCGGACCGCTCTCGCTCTGGCCATCTCGGCGGCCTACAACGCCCCGATCGAGGAGACGCGTTTCGGGGTCTTCCGCATGTAGAGACCGGGGGCGATAAGATCTCCCGGTGCTTGGCCTGGTCCTGTCGGCGCTCCTCCTCGCCGCATCGCCGGGGTCCGAGCTGACGGTCGATCTTCAAGCCGGATCCACCTTCGTCGCGACCTGGCTCGGCCCCGCGGAGACCTCCGGCAACGAGGAATTCGACGGAACCCTCGCCTGCTTCGGATCTCCGGCGGCCGTGCCCGTGGAGGCGCACGCGGAGCGGGACGGAGCGCTCCTGAAGATTTCGGCGCGGCTGCGCTATGCCGACGTGCCGGCCGACTGGGCGCGCCACTGGGCTCCGGGCGCGGGCTGCACGCTCCACGGCCGCCTGGCGGGAGGCGGCGTGATCGATTGGTCCTCGCCGATGGCGTGTGACCTCTCCTCGCCGGCGGGGGAGTCGGATCGAGGGCTGATCTCGCTGACCTCTCTCGAATTGATCCGATTGTCCGACAAGGTCGCCGAGGTCCGCGCCGTTCTCACCGCCGTCAATCCCTTCTCGTTTCCGCTGGATGTCGCGGCGGCCACGGGAAACGTTCGGGTGCGGGGCGAGGAGATCGGCTCCGCTCCGGCCAGAGGCCGCACACTGGACCCGCACAAGAAGGCCCGGTTCAAGATCGAGTTTCGCACCGATCCCTGGCGATTCCGCGCCGCGGCCGGCGAGCGCTGGGCCGTCGGCGGTGAGCTCGACTCCGAGGTCGAAGCGGCTCTGACGCTGCGGCTCCCGGGCGGGGAGCAGATCGTGCGTACCCGCCTGCCGGGAACGATGGGCACCGACGGGGCGCGGTCCGGCGTGTACTCCTTGCCCGAAGGCTCCATGTCTCTCTCTCCGCGGTGAGGGACGGGAGCGTATCGTCCCCGGGCCCCGGCTAGAATCGATTTGTGACGAACGAGAAAAGCTCGGGTTTGCGTCTCGAGCGCCGGGGCGCGGTGGCGCGGGTGTGGCTCGCGCGGGCCGAGCGCCGCAACGCGTTCGATGACGCACTGATCGGCGAGCTGACCTCTGCCTTCGAGGAGCTGGGCGGCGCTTCGGATGTGCGGGTCGTCGTTCTCGCCGGAGAGGGCAGCGTGTTCTGCGCCGGAGCGGACATCGCCTGGATGCGGCGCGCCGGCGGCTACTCTCGGGAGGAGAACGAGGAGGACGCGCGGCGAATGGCCCGCATGCTGCGGGTGATCGACGTCTGTCCGCGTCCGGTCATCGCACTGGCGCACGGCGCAGCCATCGGAGGAGGAGTCGGCTTGGTCGCAGCGGCCGACATTGCGGTCGCCGCGGAAGGGACGGTCTTCTCGCTGGCGGAGGTCAAGCTCGGCATCCTCCCGTCGGTCATTTCGCCGTACGTCCTGCGCGCGATCGGCTCTCGCGCCGCCCGGGAGCTCTTCTTGACCGGCGAGCGCTTCGACGCCGCCGAGGCGCACCGTCTCGGGCTGGTGCACGCGGTCGTGCCCGCCGCGGATCTCGAATCCGCCGGCCAGAAGAAAATCGAGACTCTCCTCACCTCCGCGCCGGAGGCTGTGGGGGTGGCCAAGAGATTGATCGAACGGGTCGCCGGGATGAATCCGGAGGAAGCGATGGACCTGACCGTCCGGACGATCGCGGAGAGGCGCGCGTCCGCGGAGGCCCGCGAAGGCTTGAGCGCTTTTCTGGAGAAGCGGCCGGCGTCCTGGGTCAAGCAGAACGAGGAGTGAGCCGGCCGAGTTGCGCCGCCGCGCCGGTCATCCGGAGGCAGGCTCGGACGCGGGTGCGGGCGTGGGCGCGCCGGCAGCCGCGGCCCTCCGCGAGGCCTCGTCTTCCTGTTCGTGCTTGCAGAAGTAGCACTTGATCTTCGCTCCCGGATCCGAATCCGGCCGCCACGCGAAGAAGACCTTTCCACACTTTTCGCAGACGAAGCGGTGTTGAAACCCCGACATGCCGCCTTCGATCGACATGGGAGTAGTCTAGCCTTGTCCTCTCGTCAAGGAAATGCGGGGCAGACTAGGATCTTTTCGGTGAAAAGCTGCAATCGGGTCATCTGTTCATCGGTACATCGGGTGATTTCGTCGGGGTCGGTCTCCTTCGGAGCAAATGACCCGATGACCCGATCATCCGATTACCCGATTCCCCAATGATCCGATCTCTCCTGATCGCCAACCGCGGCGAAATTGCCGTGCGCATCGCCCGAACGGCCCGCGAAATGGGGATCGAGCCGCTCGGCATGTACGCCGAGGCGGACGCACACGCCTTCCACGTCGGCCGCATGAGCCGGGCCGCGTCGCTCGGCGAGGGCTCTCCTCTGGAAACCTACCTGGCGGCCCCGCGCGTGATCGCCGCCGCGCGCTCGCTCGGCGCCGAGGCGGTGCATCCGGGATACGGTTTTCTCTCCGAGAATCCCGACTTCGCCCGGGCCGTGGCCGACGCCGGAATGATCTGGATCGGTCCCCCGGTATCGGCCATCGAGGCGATGGGCGACAAGCTCCGCGCACGCGCCCGGATGCGCGAGGCCGGCGTCCCGGTCGTTCCGGGCTCCGACGAGACGGGTTCGAGCGACCAGGACCTGTTCGTTGCCGCCGCGCGGCTGGGATTTCCTCTGCTGGTCAAAGCTTCCGCGGGCGGAGGGGGCAAGGGCATGTCTCGGGTGGATCGCCCGGAAGACCTGCCGGCGGCCCTGGCGCAGGCCCGTCGTGTCGGCCAGGCCGCCTTCGGATCGGATCGCGTCTACATCGAGCGGCTCTTCGAGCGTCCTCGCCACGTCGAGTTTCAGATCTTCGGCG
>DATFTF010000207.1:0-6510 GCA_035262245.1 Thermoanaerobaculia bacterium | reverse complement strand
AGTCACAGATCCCGCGCGAAGCACGGGCGAGGGTTACATTCGCCCGACGACCGCCAGGATCACCTCGAACAGGATCAGGATGCCGATCGCGACTTCGAGGAAGAACAGGCGCCGGTCCCGCGCCACGCCGAGAACCAGCTCCAGCGCCTCCTGAACTCCCCGCAGCTTCTGCTCCAGCGCCTGGTACCGGTCGGTCAAGTCGAACTCTTCGCGGAGGTCGCCATAGATGCGGTCCATGGCCGGGTCGTCCCAGGCGGCGTCGGGCTTGTCCAAAAGATGGAGGACCCCCAGCACTTCCGACCGCGTTCCGATGGCTTCGCCGATGAACCGGTGGAGCGAGCCCGTGCGCAGGGGCACCGTTCCCCGAGCTTCCAGGCGCGCCACAACGCCGTTCGTCTTGAGCGCGAGGCGGTCCACGATGCGTTCGTAATACTCCATGGCCGCGCTCTGGGCGACGATCAGGGCCACGATCCCGGCGCGCTCCCGCGTGAGGCGATCGAGCAGCAGGACGCCGTCGACCAGGCCGACTCGGGCGCCCGGCGCCTCCCTCACCAGGAAATCCTCCCGGACGGTTTCGGCCGTCAGGTTGGGAAGCACGTTGCGCAGCCGCGACATCTCCTCTTCTCGCTCGCCGGCAGTGGCGTCCCGAAAGACGACCGCTCCGAACGGATAGACGAAGAGCTCGCCGCCGGAAGACAGAGGACGACACAGCTCGTGCGCGGAGACCTTCGCGTCGGGAAAGGCCCGGGCCAGCTCCTTCAACGAGAAGTTCTCGATGAAGGCGACGGCCCGAAAGCTGTGCGCGCCGGCTGCTGCGGTGCTGGCCGGCTCCGGGACGGGAGAGGCAGAGACGGCGTCCATCGCGTCAAGCCTACGCGAAACCGCTCCCGCGGATGCGCGAGGCGGCGCAGACTACTTTGCGGCGGCCGCGCGGATGGCGGTCGCGACCGGCAGGTCCTGTCCGGATTCCGCGTGATAGGTGACCGTGATTCGGGAAAGCGTCTCGAAGTCTTTGTGCCACTTCCAGTCTTTGTCTCCCGGAATCTTGACCAGGAAGGTCATCTCCTTGCCGTCGTCGAGTCTCAGAAACAGGCGGTCATTGGTGTAACCGCGGTGCTGTCCGGTCGCCTCCTTCCCGCCGGCCGGAGTCGGCTCGCCAGCCGACAGGACGATCGAGGCTGCCAGACCCAGGATCGCCAGACTGATCGCCGTTTTCATCGCGCCTCCTCCCGGCCGTGCGACCGCCGCGCGCGCCCGCAGCCCCTCGGAGCCCGGCCGAAGAAATCCTGGTTTTCGAACAGAGACGACGATTGTACGCGCGGGACGCGCGACTCGAGCCGCCCCGGACGGTCGGGACCGAGCAGGGGCCCGAGGAGATCACCCGGGACGCGACGCTGCCCAGGAAGAAGCAGGCCGCCGCGCTACGGCCGTGGGTCCCCAGGACAACAAGATCTATATTGTTTTCCTGGCGGCCTGGACGATCTGATCCAGATTCCTCATCCCTTCACGCAGGCGATCGGCCGCATCCGGGCCACACGCCGGGAGAGTCCGGCTCTTTCCGCCACTTCGACGACCTCGTCGACGTCCTTGTACGCTCCCGGAGCCTCCTCCGCGGCGCCCTTGGCGGTGTGGGATTTGATGACGATGCCCTTTTCGGCGAGCTCCTGGATGAGAGCCTTCCCCTGCCAGCGGTCCTTTGCCTGCGTCCGGCTCATCTTTCGCCCTGCGCCGTGGCACGAAGACGAGAACGCGCGGTCTTGCGACCCGGACATGCCGGCCAGGATGTACGAACCGGTCCCCATCGTTCCGCCGATCAAGACCGGCTGCCCGACCGAGCGGTACTCCGCGGGCAGCTCGGGGTGGCCGGGGCCGAATGCGCGGGTCGCTCCCTTGCGGTGCACGTAGAGGTGCCGGCGCCTCCCCCCGATCTCGTGCTCCTCGGCTTTGCACGTGTTGTGCGAGACGTCGTAGAGGAGCGTCAGCTGCGCCTGGCGAAAGTGCCGGGCGAACACCCGGCGAACCAGCGCGCCGATGACCTGCCGGTTGGCCAGAGCGCAGTTGATCGCCGAGCGCATCGCGCCCAGGTAGTCCTCCCCTTCCGGCGACCGGATGGGCGCGCAGGCGAGCTCTCGGTCGGGCAAATCGATCCCGTAGCGCCGCGCCACCGGGACGAAGCGCTGCAGGAACTCCGTCCCGATCTGGTGTCCCAGACCTCGCGATCCGCAGTGAATCGAGACCAGCAGGTCCCCCTCGGCCAGAGCGAACGCCGCCGAGGCTGCGGCGTCGAAGACTCTGTCCACCACCTGCAGCTCGAGGTAATGGTTGCCCGAGCCCAGACTCCCCACCTCGTTCAATTGCCGCTCCTTGGCCCGGCGGCTCACCTTGTCCGGCTCGGCTCCCTCGATCCGCCCGCGCTCCTCGATGCGCGCGAGGTCGTGCGGCTCGCCCCATCCGCGCTCCACGGCCCAGACCGCGCCGCCGGCCAGCACGTCGTCGAGCTCGGAGAGGGTGAGCTTGACCGCCCCGCCCCAGCCCACGCCCGCGGGTACCGTGCGGTAGAGATCGTGAGCCACCGCGTCCAGCCGGTCTCCGAGGTCCGCGGCCTTGAGACCGGTGGTGAAGGTTCGGACCCCGCAGGAAATGTCGAAACCCACGCCTCCGGCCGAGACGACGCCGCCCTGATCCGGATCGAAGGCGGCCACGCCGCCGATGGGGAAGCCGTAGCCCCAGTGCGCGTCGGGCATGGCGAAGGAAGCGCCCACGATACCGGGGAGCGCCGCGACGTTGGCCATCTGCTCGCGGACCTTTTCGTCCAGGGCCTCGATGAGCTCGCGGCTGGCGTAAATGCGCCCCGGCACGCGCATCGCCCCGGTCGCCGGCAGCTCCCAGACGTTCGGCTCGAGTTCTCGCCATACAGTCACCGTCGCCTCCACTCCGCGCGAAATCTGCGCCTCCGGCGCACCGGCAAGCCGCTCGCCTGTGGGCTCGACGGCTCGCCTGATTCCGTGCTCGCTCCGGCTCCCCGCGGCGCGCGACGTCGTCCCTTGGTTACTGCGGGAGCTTCGCGCGCCGCGGACCAGGACTGGCCCCAGATCTCACCTCGCCTCCGCTCCGCGCGGGATCTGCGCCTCCGGCGCTCCGGCCAGCCGCTCACGAGTGGGCTCGACCGCTTGCCTGATTCCGTGCTCGTTCCGGCGGACCAGGGCTGGAGCGCGATGCCGCTCTCGTCAGGCGTCACTTGTCACTCGTCATTCTCTAAACGTCCACGACGCACTGCGCGACCCACTCCCCGTCGCGTTGCGCGACTCTCAGCGCCGTGAATGTCGCCCCCTTGGGCTGGACGGTGAACGCGTGGCGATCGGGATCGAAGGGCTCTCCCAGGGCCCGGCCGGTGAGCCTGCATTGCTCGCCCACGTTTTCGATCTGGACGTCGAAGCTTCCGAAGACGAGGCTCCGGCTCTCGGCGAAGAAGATGAGCTCGTTCAAGAACGCGACCAGCAGCTCTTCCAGGGACGCCGCCTCGCAGGCCACCGGCTGCCCGGCTTCGGAACCGACCCCCGAGAGGTCTTCGCACAGGAGAAGGAAAAGCGCCCGGGCGGCGCCCTCGAAGGCTTCCGCTACGGTCCGGCCACGGCCGCGCACGCCGACGTCGGCTCCGTGCTCGAAATGCTCGGCGTCCATCGGTAACGACTGCTCTCCGCTGGAAAGTGCCACGTGCGCGTCCCAGGGCGTGCGTGGACCGGTCTTTCTTGCAAACCACGAGCCCGATTGGCCGGTCGACCGACCTCTCCGGAAGGTCCAGGTCGCCGGCCGCGGGGTGCGCAAAGAAGGAGGCGCTGTCGGCGCCTCCTGCCGTCCGGCGACCTTCGGCGTGAGGCCGAACCGCTCTGGAACGGTCGAGATAAGACTAGTCCGGAGGGCGGCCTGGCGCATGATCCGCTCGAATCAAGATCCCTCCGGGGCCGCTTTCCCGGCGGGATTGGTGCATTCGGATTTGGCGCGCTTCAAGGAGCCGGAGCACGCTGACACCGGTTGGGTGGGGCCAGTGAGCTCAGATTCCGACGACTAACGATGAGCCAGAGTCACTCGGCCACGCTGCGATAGACCGTTCCTCGGTCTTCCGGGGTACCCCACCTTTCCAACCCGGAGGACGGCTGGCTACCTCCACATGACCGCCGGAGCAAGGCGGCCATGCGAGGCGGGGCGCTGGCCGGGGTGGCCGAGGATCATCGGAAAGACCGGGACGTACTCGCCGGGAATGCCGAGCCGGCGCTTGATCTCGGGACGGCCCAGCCAACCGCGCGCCAGACCGATCGGACACGTCGCCAGGCCCTCGGCATGGGCCGCCAGCATGAAGTTCTGAGCGGCGAGGCAGCAGTCTTCGGCGGCCTGCCTCTTCGGAGATGTGGCGCAGACGATCACCAGCGCCGGCGCTCCGTAAGAGATGTTGAAGGACGGATCCCGGAGCATGTCGGCGAGCTCCTGAGAAGGCTCTTCGCCGCCCCGGGCGAGCTCCTTCTTGACCTCGTCGGAGAATCGGGCCAGCCGATCGCGGTCTTCGATGACCACGAAGGCCCAGGGCTCGAGACCCATGGCGCTCGGAGCCTCAACCGCGAGGTCGAGCAGCCGCTCGATCGTCCTTCTGTCGACTGCCTCCTCGGCGTAGCTCCGCACGGCGCGCCGCCCTCGGATCGCGGCGAAAGCCTCCATTCCCGCGGCCGGCGGTTCGAGCGGGATCGAGCTCGGTTGGATCGCGCCTGTTTGCAGCATTTCCGGCTCCTTCAGATCCCGAGGGTAGATCGGTCTCACCGCGAGCACCTGATGCGGACACATCAGGGACCGGACCACCGCCGGGTCCGTGAGGAAGACGCTCCCCGGGTCGGAGGTACGATCCCGCGTGCCGTCGGCGATGGGGCCGGGGGCGTCCGCGACGCGAGCGGAGATCGATGGCTCAGGTCCGCTTCGAGCACGTTGGGAAGAAATACGACGGGGTCTCGGTCATCGAGGACCTGAATCTGGACGTCCGGGACCAGGAGTTCATGGTTCTGGTGGGGCCTTCGGGATGCGGCAAGTCGACGGCTCTGCGGATGATCGCGGGCCTGGAGGAGATCAGCGAGGGGAAGATCCAGATCGGCGACCGAGTGGTCAACGACCTTCCGCCCCGCAGCCGGGATATCGCCATGGTCTTCCAGAGCTACGCGCTCTACCCGCACATGACGGTCCGGGAAAACCTGGAGTTCGGGCTGAAGATCCGAAGGCTTCCGGCCGTGGAAATCGAAAAACTGATCGAGGAGGCCGCCGGGATCCTGGAGATCGCGCCGTTGCTCGAACGCAGACCCAAGCAGCTCTCCGGCGGCCAGCGCCAGCGGGTCGCCCTGGGCCGCGCGATCGTGCGCAAGCCGGCGGTGTTTCTGTTCGACGAACCGCTCTCCAACCTCGACGCGAAGCTGCGCGTCCAGATGCGGGCGGAGATCAAGATGCTCCAGCACCGCCTGAAGACGACGACCGTCTATGTGACCCATGACCAGACCGAAGCCATGACCATGGGCAGCCGCATCGCGGTCATGAAAGACGGCAGGATCCAGCAGGTCGGCGCTCCGCTGGAGGTCTACGATCGGCCGCAAAACATCTTCGTGGCCAATTTCATCGGCACGCCCCCGATGAATTTCATCCCCGCCACGATCCGCGACGGCGGCGCGACGCTGGCGGCGGGCACCTTCGCCCTGGCCGTGCCCGCCTCCCTTCGCCCGGCCGCCGCCGGTCGCGACGGCCAGGAGGTCATAGTCGGCGTCCGCCCGGAGCACATCGTCGATCCGTCGGCTTCCAACCGCGCCGAAGTCGCCCGGCTGACCGTCGACGTCGAGGTCGTCGAGCCTCTGGGCGACGAGGCCATCGTGCACGCGCGGGCCGGGAAGGACCAGCTGGTTTCCAAGGCGGATCCCCGTCGGACACCCGCCGTCGGCCGGAAATGGGAAGTCGGGGTCGAGCTCGATCGTCTGCATCTCTTCGACCGAAAAACGGGCGCCCGCCTGTAATCCGAGGGGCCGGGCAGACCGGACGGCGGGTCCGTGATCCGTTTGGCTCATGCGCGGGCAGGCCGCGACGAGCATGCTCGAGACGTCCGGAGGTGTCCCATGCGAGTGCGCGACATCATGACCCGCGATCCGAAAACCTGCAGCGCGAAGACGACGCTTCAGGACGCCGCGTTTCTCATGCGCGAAGCGGGGTGCGGGATTCTTCCGGTTCTCGAGCAGGGACGACTCATCGGGGTCGTCACCGACCGCGACATCTGCCTCGACCTGGCCGAGCGGGACAAGCCCGCCTCGGAGATTGAGGTGTCCGACGCCATGAGCTGGCGCGTCTATTTCTGCAACCAGAACGATCGCATCTCGCAGGCGCTGGAAACCATGACGATCAAGCAGGTGCGGCGGCTTCCGGTGGCGGACGATGACGGCCGGCTGTGCGGGATCCTCTCCATCGACGACGTGCCGTCGCCTGCGCTGCGCTTTC
>DATFTF010000206.1:0-4799 GCA_035262245.1 Thermoanaerobaculia bacterium | reverse complement strand
AAATCTTGCCCGCGGCTCCGCCCTTCTTCGCCCCGAGGGCCACCGAAAGCTCCCCGGCAGGGATCCGGATCCAGCGGATCTTGAACTCACGGGCGAGCTCGAGCAGGACGCCGAGAACGAACGGGTGCAGATGCATGTGATGGTGCCCGTCGACGTGAGAGAGCGGCAGGCCGGTCTTCTGGAAGCCTTCCAGCTGGCACCGGATCTCGCGCCGCAGCTCACCGCGGGCGGCGGAGGAGAACTGATAGAGGAGGCCTGCGGAAAGAGGCGAAGCCCGCAGGCGTCCGACGCGATCGGCGAGCTTTGGAATCTGCACCGGAGGCAGCGACGCGACAGCGTCGACGACCGTGAGGTGCAGGCCGACCGCCAGGCCGGGGCGCTCACGCGCCAGAGCAACCGCCTCGGCTGCGGCCGGCGCGCCAACCATCAGGCTGGCGGCGGTCAGGATCCCGCGGTCGTGGGCCTCGCAGATCGCGCGGTTGACGCGCGGGGAGAGGCCGAAATCGTCGCCGGTGACGACGAGCCGCTTCATGCCGTCTTCTCGCGGCTTCGCAGGAAGCGGAAGAACTCCTGACCTTCGCGCAGGCGCCGGACGAGCACCTCGCGCGAGGCGAGCATCTCCTTGACGATCTCCAGGATCTTGCCTGGCCGGAAATAGAAGCGCCGGTAAAACTCCTCGAGCGCGGCCGAGATCTCCTCGGCCGGAAGCTCGGGATAACCGATCGTGGCCACCTGGACTCCTGCCTCGCTGACGAGCTCGGGGCTTTGGGGCGCGAGCCATCCGCGCTCGCGCGCCTGCTGGAACAGCTCGGTTCCCGGATAGGGGGCGGGGAGCGAGACCTGGATGGTGCGAGGATTGATCTCCCGGGCGAACCGCATGGTTTCCGCCAGCGTGTCGCGGGACTCGCCCGGCAGGCCGACGATGAACGTGCCGTGGATCTTGATGCCCAGCCGGTGGCAGTCCTCGGTGAAACGGCGGGCCACGTCGACGCGAGTCCCCTTGCGAATGTTGTTCAGAATCGACTGGTTTCCCGATTCGTATCCGACGAGAAGCAGCCGCAGCCCGTTGTCCCGGAGAATCTGGAGCGACTCGTACGGAACGTTCGGCTTGGCGTTGCAGGACCAGGTCACGCCGAGCGGAGCGAGCCGCCGCGCGATCTCCTCGGCGCGCGGAAGATCGTCGGTGAGCGTGTCGTCGTCGAAGAAGAACTCCTTGACCTGCGGGAAATACTCCCTGCCGCGAGCGATCTCCGCGGCCACGTTCTGGGGGCTGCGCGTCCGGTAGCGGTGGCCGCCGATGGTCTGCGGCCAGAGACAGAACGTGCAGCGCGAGCGGCAGCCCCGTCCGCTGTAGAGCGAAACGTAGGGATGCAGGAGGTAGCCGTTGAAGTAGTCCTCGATCACCAGATCCCGGTGGTAGACGTCCATCACCCACGGAAGGGCGTCCATGTCTTCGATCGTGGCCCGTGGACGGTTGTGGACCACGCGGGAGCCGTCGCGCCAGCTCAAGCCGTCGACCTCGGCCAGCGGGCGGCCCTCGGCCACCTCGCGGATGGTGTAGTCGAACTCTTCGCGGGCCACGAAGTCGATCGACGAAGACGCCAGGAGCGACGGCTCCGGCAGGACGGCGACGTGGGCCCCGACGAATCCGATCTGGAGCTTCGGGTTGGCCAACCGTAGCGCCTCGGCGGTTCGGACATCCGAGGGAAACGACGGCGTACTCGTGTGAAGAACGGCGAGCTCGTATTCCGACGCGAGCGGGAGGACGTCGGCCAGCGTCAGGCCCCGCGGCGGCGCGTCGACCAGGCGGCTGCCCGGCACCATCGCCGCCGGCTGGGCCAGCCAGGTCGGATACCAGAACGAACGCACTTCGCGGCGAGCCTGGTAGCGCGACCCCGCGCCGCCGTCGAAACCTTCGTAGGAAGGCGGATTGAGAAACAGCGTCTTCAAAAAAGTCATGAGGGTCCTCCCTTGGCCAGATCCGTGTCCGAACGGGCGCCCGCGCTCCGGGCCGCGGCCTCCGGCATTAGACGCAGCGCGACCCGCACGAGCGACGGGATCAGGCGCGGGCGCGGGAGCCTCAAGTCGTAAACGGAGAGCCGGCGCTCGCTCTCGGAGAGACACAGCTCAAGGAACTCCCGCGCGGAGATTTCGCCGAAATCCTTGTGGGTCCCCATTTCGAAGCCCTCCTGCGAGCTGCCATTGCCGAAGGTGAAGGCGTGCATCGCATGACCGACGAGCTCGCTTCCCACGGCCCAGGCCCGCCACGCGTCGTAGAAGGGGCGCAGCGGAAGCGAAAAGCGGCGGCGGCAATAGGCGGCCCAGTTGACCAGGAAAAGGATGTGCCGCGCTTCCTCCTGGACGATGTGCTCGAAGATGTCCGTCAGGGAGGTCGGGAAGTACTCCGACCGGCGTCCCATCTCGAAGAGGCCGAATGCGAAAAAGGAATCGATGCACTCTCCGTAACCGGTCTTGAGGAACGCCCACACCGCGTTCCGGGGAGGCCTGGGGTCCGGAAACGGCGCGACCGAGATCCCGTACCGCTCCGTCAGGAGCCGGATGATCCGAGCGTGCCGGCCTTCCTCGTACCCCTGGAGCGCGATGGCTTCGGACAGGAGCGGATCCTTCTCCCGTTCGCCGAGGGCCTGGACCTTGACCGCGGTTTCGGCTTCCGTGCGGGTCGCCTCGTTCCAGACCGGCAGGGCCTTGAGACGCTGGAGGTCTTCCCACTCCAGGTCCGGCCACCGGATCTCCTCGGGCTCGAACTTGCGGTGCGTGTCGATGAAGGACCGGCAAAACAATTCCTTGTGGGCGGGCGAGCCGAGGATCAGCGGACTTCCCGCGAGCGGGTCCGCCGGAAACGGGGTCCGAAATTGCGAAGATCGAATTGACATCCTCAACGGCGCATCTCCTTTGAAGCGACGGAGCGCCGCGCCCTCGGGGAAAAGGTCGCGCGGCCCGTCAGATTCGACGGAAGGGCTAGGAGGCCCGCGGGGGCGCGCGGGAGGTGGCGGTGGCGGGGAGGAGCGCCGGCGGGGGGAGCTCCCGCGGGCGCCGCACGTGCGGAAGCGGCTCGAGACCGGCGACCAAGCGGAAGCTCGCCGTGGAATTGCAGACGAAATCGCCCATGAAGCAGGCAACGCAGGGAACGTCGGGGACGATGCGCGCGGAGCGAAGGGTCGCGCCGGACGACGTGTCGACGCCCTCCGCCGGCTGCACGATGTCGCCCGAGTCGCTCCGCTGGTCGAGCAGGAGATCCTGGAGGGCGTTCAAATGGTGGTGCGGAGCCGCCGCGACCGCCACGAAGAAGAGGGCGAAGTAGATTCCCAGGAGGCGGCGCACCCGATGCCGCGCCATCGCCGTCACTATAAGCCTCCCGCAGAGGACTTGACCACTGTCCCGGCGGTTTGCGCGGCTGGGGAGCGTCATGACGACCTCCCTCCAAACAGGAGAAAGTCCCGGAGCCGACCTTCCGACCGGCCGAGCGGCGAGACCGTTACCGAGAAGGGGAATCGGATCTCCTTGCCTGTTGCGATCGATTCGTAGATTGCGCAGATTGCTTCGATTGCGCTCCGGCCGTCCCAGTCATCCTCGACCCCGGCCTGTCCCCTGCGGATGTGAGCGAAGAGATGCTCGTAGAAGGCCCGATGGCCGAAACCGTAGACGTCCGGAGGGCTCGTGACGCTCTCGGCCACCACGCTTTCGTCTTCCGGCTCCGGATTCTGAAACTTCCAGACCTTGATTTCGTTCATCGCCAGGCCGCCGACCTCGACGGTTCCCAGCTCCCCGAGGATCGAAATCGACCCCTCCAGATCGACTGGGCGCGCCGCGGTGGTGGCCTCGACGATTCCCAGCGCGCCGCTGCGGAACCGCAGCATCGCGGCGCCGGTGTCCTCGGCCTCGATCCGGACGAGCCTTCGGCTGGAGATCGCGCGCACGGTCTCGATCTCTCCCATCAGGAGTCTCAGCATGTCGACGTGGTGAGCGGCCTGGTTGGAGAAGACGCCGCCGTCCATGGCCCAGGTTCCCCGCCAGTCCGCCTGGTCGTAATACGACTGGGGGCGGCACCACCGGACTCGCACGGTCCCTAGGACGAGACGGCCGAAGCGGCCTCGGCGCATCGCTTCCCGCAGCCTGAGGATCGAAGGGTTGTAGCGGTTCTGATGGACGACGAAGAGTTGCGCCGACGCCGCGTCGCAGGCGCGGATCATTCGGTCGGCGTCCTCCAGCCGCAGGGCCATCGGCTTCTCCACGACGATGTACGGGACGCCGGCCGAGGCCGCCTCGATCACCCCGGCGGCATGGAGACCGGAGGGCGTGCAGAAGCTCACCAGGTCCGGCTCCTCGCGCGCGAGCATGTCGGCCGTGTCGAGGTAAGCCCGGCACCGGTACACGGCCGCCGCCTCCTGAACCCGCCGGCGGTCGATCTCCACGCACGCTGCCAGACGAATCTCCGACGAGGCCGCCAGAATCGCCGCGTGGCGAGCCCCGATCCGCCCGCAGCCCACCAGGGCGGCCTTGAGCGGCGCTCCTGCGGCATGGAGGCTCCTGCGGAGAGCTCTCATGGTTGCTGCTGCTCCGCGGGGAACCGAGAGCGTGCGCGCGGAAATGGAGGAACGTTTCTTTGAAACACCGGAACATCTCCTTGAGTGAAGGGCTCACGCGGCGCGCGAGCGCTGCGCTCGTCCCTCGACGGGGAACCGGTCAGGAGATGCGGGGAGGGGCGCGGGAGAGAGGATCGGCCGGGACGAGCTCGGGTGTGGCCGAATCCGGAGGCGGAGGAGCCAGAGGCAGCGGGG
>DATFTF010000205.1:0-10734 GCA_035262245.1 Thermoanaerobaculia bacterium | reverse complement strand
GACCGCGCCGATCGGAAGCTCGGCGGGGGCGAAGGCGGCGCGGGAGACCGCATCGGCCATCACCAGGAGCGCGGCCCCGGCCAGCGCGGAGACCGGCAGCAACACCCGCTGGTCGTTGCCCGCCACCGCCCGCGCCGCGTGGGGAACGAGAAGCCCGACGAACCCGATCACGCCGGCAAACGCCACCGCGGCCCCTGTCAGAAGCGACGCGGCGAGAAACACCTGCACCTTCGCGCGCTCAGTGTCGACTCCGAGGGCCGCCGCGTTCTCCTCGCCGACCACGAACAGATTGAGCCGCGCCGCGAAGAGGAGCAGAACGGCTCCTCCGATCGCGGCGTAGGGCACGAGCGCGGCGGCGCGCGCCCAGGAGGAGCCGGAGAGACTGCCCATCATCCAGAAGAGCATGTTGCGTTCGGCTTCCACCGACGCCACGGAGAAGACCGCGAGCAGGACGGCTGAGAAGAACGCGTTGGCGATGAGGCCGGCCAGCAGCAGTCGCTGCAGGTCCAGGCGTCCGCCCCGCCGTGCCAGAGCCGCAACGCCGACGGAAGAGGCCACCGCTCCGGCAAACGCCGCGCCCGGCGAGACCAGCGGGGAGGCTCCGGCCAGGGCGGCCAGGGCCGCGCCGGTCGCCGCTCCACCCGAGGTGCCCAGGAGAAAAGGGTCTGCCAGCGGATTCTTCAGCAGCGCTTGCAGGGCGGCCCCCGCCACCGCCAGACACGCTCCGACCAGAGCGGCCAGCGCCACTCGCGGCAGCCGCAGCGACGCGAGCAGGCGCGCCGTGGTTGCCGGCTCGCCTCGCCCCGTGAAGAGGTCGGCCCAGGAGAGCGTCACACCCCCGATCGCGACGCCGATAAGGGCCGACAGGGCCAGAAGGAGAAGCGCTGCGACGATCAGGGATCTGCGCCTCGGCCGCAGACGCGCGCCGGCTCGTGAGCTCAACGTCTCTCCCGCGGGACGCCGGCCGGACCTGCCCGCAGGGCTGCGGCCAGGCGCTCGAGGGCGTCGAAGACCCGAGGGCCCGGGCGCGTCAGCTCCGATTCGTCGATCCGGATCAAGCGGGCGCGCGCGGCCATGCCGCGCGAGAGCGGACCCGAAGCGAGGGCTCGTTGGTACGCCGCCCGGGTCTGATCGGAATCCGGAAGCACCAGAACGCCCAGGGGCGTCGTGGCCAGCCACTCCTCCGAGACCAGAGGCCAGCCGGGCCGGTCTGCGAGCGCATTCCGGGCGCCCGCCTCGGTCAGCACGTCGTTCAAGAACGTTCCGGCGCCGGCCCCCTGCGGAGGGTCGGGCCAGATCAGCACGGCAGCCGTGGGCAGCGGCCCCGCTGGCCGAGCGCGGCGCACGGCCTCCCGCCGCGCGGCCAGAGCGCCCACCAGTCGCTCGCCTTCGGCGCCCTTTCCCAGACGTCGCGCGATCATGTCGATGGCGCGCAGCACGTCGTCGAGCGAGCCGCCGGGAACCGCCAGGACCGGAACACCCGCGGCGGCCAGCGCGGCGACCGGGCTCTTGGCGTTGCCCTCGGGCGTCGCCAGCACCAGATCGGGCGAGAGAGAAGCGACCCGTTCCGCGCTCACTTCCAATCCCCCCACGCGCGGGATCGCGCGCGCCGCGGGCGGATAGTCGGAGTAATCGGAGACTCCGACCAGGCGGTCGCCGGCGCCGACCGCGAAAACAATCTCGGTCAGATTGGGGGCCAGCGCGACGACCCGTCGTGGAATCGCCGCGCGTTGTGGCGCGCCGCTGCGGGCGCAACCGGCAACGACGAAAAAAATGGAGAGGATGGCAAGCAGCGTCAGGGATCGGCGTCGCATGGCTGGTCGCCGCCCGACAAGGCCCTGCGAGCCGTCAGCCCTGGGCTTCTGCTTCCTCGAGATCGTTGGGGATGCCCAGCCGCATGCAAGCAGCGTCGTACATCTGGCGGGCCGCCTTCTGAGCGTTCTGCAGCTCCGCGAGCCGGTCCTTGACTTTGGCGAGCTCTTGCTGGATCAAGTCCTCGAGCTCGGAGATCTCACGCTTGGTGACCTGGAGGGTGTTCTCGTAAAACTTCTTCTGGTCCGGGGAGAGGCTCATAGTTCCTGATCTCCTCCTGCATCAGCCTTGCGCGGTCCACTCTCAACCGGGGTCGGCCGGTCCAGGGCGACGGCCGAGAGCCGGAAGCTTGTCACATCTGCCGCCGGAGTGTCCAAACCGCGCGCGGTTTCCGGTGCCGGACCGGATCCCGCCTCACGGCTGGACATCCACGACGAGGGTCCGCCACATCTTGACCGGGATGCCGTTCTTGGTTGCGGGGCGGAAGCGCGCCGTGCGGACCCCATCGAGCACCGCTTTGTTGACTCCGGTCTTGGACGGGATGCCCTGCTGCAGCCGGGTTTCCATGACGTTGCCATCTTCGTCCACCAGGACGAGGACGATGACCTTCCCGGTGACGCGCCGCTCGCGCGCCATGGGGGGATAGACGATCGTAGGCGGAGCGATCAGGGTCGGCTCAATCACGCCCGTCCCCGGCCCGACCAGATCGCCACGGTTGACATCGGCCTCGGCCCGCGGAACCGGGACGATCGGACGGGGCGTTGCGGTGGGCGGAGCCTCAGTCGGCAGCGGCGGCGCCGTCGCCTGCAGCTTGGCGGCCACGGGGACGGGGGGCGGTTCCGGCTCCGTCTCCTGAGAAGTATCCGCGGCGGCTGTGGGCTCTGACTTCTTGGCCGGCGACTCGCGCGGCGGCTTGGCGCTCGCTTCCATCGCCTTTTGGAGCTCCTTCTTTCGGGCGGCCACTTGCCGGGCCACCTCCTCGTCGATAGCCCGCGAATCGATGGCCGGCGTCGGCCCGGAGGTCGGAACCGCCGCGACTCCGGCCGGGGTCGGCGGAAGAACCGGCAGCGGCGTCGCGCGGAGGATGGGCGCCGGCGCCACGGCAGCCGGCTTGCGAAGCGCCCACCAGCCCGCGGCCGCCAGTCCGGCGATCGCCACCCCGATCAGGACGAAGAGCGGTGTCCGGCTCCGGCGCTCGGCGTCGATCCGCTTCGAGGAGAAGGCGCCGAAAACGCCCGAGCCCGTGCGCTCCCGTTTCGGAGGCGGCTGCGGGGAAGCCGGCGGAGGAGGCGGCGCGCTCGCGGGAGGGGGCGTGAGCTTGGGGGAAGTGGCCGTGCGGCGCACGACCGGAGCGCCCTTCGACTTGCGCTTTCTCTCCGGTTCCGGTCCGGGCGCCGCGGCCTCCTGGGCCGCCTGACGCTCCTTGGCTTCGGCGATGGCCTGTTCTTCAGCTTGCAGGCGGTGAAGGAAGATCGCCAGATCCGCGCTGCCCGGCGCCGGCGTGTAGGCGTAAAGGACCGCCTCCAGGTCTCGCAGCATGTCCGAGGCGTTGGCGTAGCGCTCCTCCGGCTCTCGAGCCAGCGCCTTGAGCACGATGGCGTCGAGGCTGGGCGAGACCTCCGGGCTAGTGGAGGACGGGGCGACGACCTCGGCGGCGCGCACTTTCTCCAGAACCGTCAGATCCGAGTCTCCGCGGAAGAGCTTCTGGTCGGTCAGCATCTCGAAGAGGACCGCTCCCAGAGAAAACAGATCGCTGCGCCGGTCGATCGGCTTGCCCCAGGCCTGCTCGGGAGACATGTACTGGACCTTGCCCTTGAGCGCGCCGGACTGAGTGGTGGAAGCCTTGGAAGCGGCCTTGGCGATGCCAAAGTCGCAAAGCTTGATGTCTCCTTCGTAGGAAATCAGGATGTTCTGCGGCGAGACGTCGCGGTGGACGATGCTCATGTCCCGCCCGTCCGGATCGCGGCGACGGTGAGCGTAGTCCAGCGCCGCGGCAACCTTGGAAGCCACGTACACGGCGAGCGGGATCGGCAGCGGCGATCCGACTTCCTGCGCCGCGTGGAGCAGGCCGCGCAGGTCGCGTCCGTCCACGTACTCCATCGCGATGAAGTAGCCGCCCCCCTCGATCTTTCCCAGATCGAAGATGTGGACAATGTGCGGATGATTCAGCTGCGCCGCCAGCTTCGCCTCGTTGGCGAACATGGCGATGAACTCTTCGTTGTCGGCGAGATGGGGAAGAATTTTCTTGATCGCGACGATCTTCTGAAATCCTTCCACGCCCGAGAGACGCGCCTTGTAAAGCTCGGCCATCCCCCCTGAAGCGATGCGTTCCAGGATTTCGTACTGGCCGAAGCGGTCGGGGCCCGACGTGGACACCGTCCCGGTCGCCTCGGCCGGACGGGGGGCGACGACCGCCGGCGACGGCCTGGCCGGAGTGGGCGGCGCCGCGGGGGCAGCGGGTGCCGCAGCGGGCTTCGCGCGCGCCGCCATCTTGATGCCGGAAAGCGTGTCCGAGATCATGCGGTCGATCTCGGTGTCGGTCGAGAAGCGCGGAGCGGGCGCCGCGGGAGCCTCGGCCGACGCCGGCGGAGAAACCTGCGGGGCCGCGGAGGCGGCCGGAGCGGCGCGGGGAGCAGAGCGGCTGGCGAGGATCCCGGACAGCGTATCGCGCAGGCGTTTCTCGACCTCGTCCTCGGTCGCGGCCGCCGCCGAGGGACGCGTGGGCGGCGGAAGCGCGGCAGGCGCCGGGGCCGCCGACGCAGCGGGACGGGGAAGCGCGGCAGGCGCCGGGGCCGCCGGCGCAGCGGGACGTTCGAGGTGTCCCCCGACCTCTTCGAGCACGTCGGAGAAGATGTCCGAAGCGGTCAGGCCGGCCTCCGCGTGAAGCTCGGCGGTGGAAAGACGCACCGTCCGCGCCGAGAGGTCTGTGGAAGCGACTGCCGCCTGCGTCGCCGACAGCAGGTCTTCGTCGGTGAACGGCCGCACCAGCAGATCGAAGGCGCCGACGCGCTGCGCGTCGGCCTTGCGATTTGTGCCCCGATACCCCGAAACCATGAGGACAATGGGAGGAGCCGTCGCGCCCCCCTTGCGGCGGATCTCCCGAACGACGTCCGCGCTGGGAAGACGCGGCAGCATGCCGGAGAGGAGCACGACGTCGAACTGTCCGGAGGAGAAAATGTTCAGGCCTTCCTCACCGTCGTGGGCCTCGACCACCGTATATTCCGAGGCCGGAAGAAGACCGCGGACGCGATCGCGCGAACGCGGCTCGTAATCGATGAGGAGAACCCTTTTCGCCATCGGTGGTTAGGTTTTCGTCGCTATGTTAACCCGAATGCTCGCCCGGCCGGCAGGGGACGATTCGGTGATCGCCTTCAGCGCGGCCGCGCTCGCAGGGCAGCCGCATATAATCGGCCCCGAAATCGAATCAGGAGATCTCATGTCCGGACACAGCAAATGGGCGACGATCAAGCACAAGAAGGGAGCCGCGGACGCCAAACGAGGCCGGCTCTTCACGAAGCTCATCAAGGAAATCACGATGGCGGCCCGCATGGGAGGCGGCAATGCCGACGGGAACCCGAGGCTGCGCAAGGCGATCGATGACGCCAAGGCGGTGAACATGCCCGCCGACAACATCAAGCGGGCCGTCCAGCGGGGAACCGGAGAGCTGCCCGGCGTGGTCTACGAAGAGGTGACCTATGAAGGCTACGGCCCGGGCGGCGTCGCTGTGCTCATCGACACGATGACCGACAACAAGAACCGCACACTGCCGGAGATCCGGACGATCTTCTCCAAGCACGGCGGGAACCTCGGCGAGTCCGGCTCGGTGCGCTTTCTCTTCCAGAAGAAGGGCTACATCACCATCGACAAGGAAAAGGCGAGCGAGGACGCGGTCATGGAAGCGGCGATCGAAGCGGGAGCCGAAGACGTCCGCATGACCGACCAGTTCCACGAGATCGTTACGGACCCGGAGGCGCTCAACGGCGTCAAGACGCAGCTGGAACAAAAGGGCCTGACGCCGACGGTGGCCGAAGTGGACATGATTCCCACAACCGAGGTTTCGCTCGACGCCCGCAAGGCCGACCAGATGATGAAGCTCATGGAAGCCCTGGAAGACCACGACGACGTCCAGCACGTCTGGGCCAACTTCGACTTCGAGGAGGGGAGCTGAGCCGGAAAACGGAAAACGGAAAACGGAA
Organism: Thermoanaerobaculia bacterium; assembly: GCA_035262245.1. GTDB lineage: Bacteria > Acidobacteriota > Thermoanaerobaculia > UBA5066 > Gp7-AA6 > DATFTF01. The sequence continues at coordinate 4,726 of DATFTF010000205.1, read as the reverse complement.
AACGAAAGAGAGCCCGTCCGGCACCTGCCGCGGCGTTTCCCGTTTCACGTTTCCCGTTTCCCGCCCGTGAAGGTCCTCGGTTTCGATCCCGGAACGGCGTCCACCGGCTACGGCATCGTCTTGTTCGAGCAAGGACGCCTTTGCCTGATGGGGTGCGGCGTGCTGCGGCCTCCGGCCACGCTCGAGCTCGCGGACAAGCTCGACTTTCTCTTCACCGGCGCCTTGCGCGTCCTGGAGGACTGCGGTCCGGCGGCGGTCTCGGTGGAGACCGTTTTCGCGGCCAAGAACGTCTCTTCGACCGTCAAGCTCGCCCACGCTCGGGGCGTGCTGCTCGCCGCAGCGGCCCGTTGCGGAGTCCCGGTCTTCGAATACGAGCCACGCCTGGTCAAGAAAGCCCTGGTGGGATACGGCAACGCCGAAAAGCATCAGGTCCGCGCCATGGTCCTTTCCCTGCTGGCTCGCCAGCGGTCCCGGATCCCGCTCGACGCCGCCGATGCTCTGGCCGTGGCAATCTGCCATGTGCACGCGGGCCCATGGGCCGAAAGGCGGAAGGCGTGAAACGGCAGGCGTACCAAGCCTGACGCGCTCGACGATCCATCTTCCGCCTTTCGCCTACCGCCTCCCGTCCGCGGTTGCTATCATCTTCGCGACCATGTCTTTTCAGGGCTCCATCCAGGAACTTCCTGTTCCCGACATCATCCAGCTCGTTTCCGTGTCGGGTAAGACGGGCATGTTCACGCTCGTGCGGGGAACCGAGCGGGGCTACATCTACCTCAGAAACGGCCAGATGGTGCATGCGCGGCTGGGTGATCTGACCGGCGAGGAGGCCGTCTACGCGCTCGCCATCTGGTCCAACGGGGACTTCCAATTCATGCCGGGAGAGGAGCCCGACAACGTCACGATCGAAAAGACCAACACGAGTCTGCTCATGGAAGCGGCCCGCCGCCTGGACGAGTGGAAGGTTCTTTCACGAAAGATTCCAGGCGTCGATTACGTTCCGGTCCTGCTCCCGCGCGAAGCGGCCGAACCGGTCACGCTGTCCCCAATCGAGTGGAACCTCATCATTCGCGTCGACGGGCGACGGACGATCGACGAGATCGCGCGGCTCCTCGAGACGTCCTCTTTCGAGACCTCCAAGATTCTCTACGGGCTGGTCACCGCCGGCCTGATCGAGATGCGCTCGCGGGACGCCGCCCGGCAACCGGCCGCGGCAGCGCCGGCCTCGCCTCCACCCCCGGTGCTGGGGGACGAGAAGAAGATCCTGATGATTCTCTGCACACGGGTGAAGCAGGAAGCGGAGCTCGCCCTGGGCGAATCCAACCTGCCCGGAATCGAACGCCCCTACAAACAGGCTCTGGCGGAGATCGATCGGGGCCGGGGCGTCGAGGCGGTGCGGGACCTCATCCGGCTGACCGAAAAGGCGATCGCCTCGATCCGGGGCCCGGCTCGCATGAAGGCCTTCCAGGACAAGATGTCTCTCGTCATGCAGCCCAAGGCCTAGCCGTCGCCTACACTACTCTTCGGGGTCTGCGCGCCCTCGGCGCACACCGGCCCGCGGCTCGCCCGTTGGCTCGACCGCGGTCCCGACCCCGAGAGCTCCGCTGCGGCTCCCGCGGCGCGAGTCGTTTCGCGGATCCAATCCGCGAAAGTCGGTCGCGCCGCGAAGGTCAGGCGGAACAGACCTTTCGGCTGCTTTACAGGCCCTGCGGCCGGACCTTCGCCGCTTACGCGGCTGAGGGCCTCACTTGCCTCCCCCCTCCCGCCTCTCGCCTCACGCCTTAGGCCTTATGCCCCAATAAGATGTTTGGCAATTATCCCCTTTTGGCTTATTCTATTAGGCAGACACTCGGTTTCCCCGGCGCACGCGAAAGGAGATTGCATGAAGGCCAATCGCAGGGCATTCCTCGGGTTGCTTGTGTGCCTCTCGAGCGCGGTTGCGACCGCGCAGCTGGCCCCGAGCAACAAGGGGGACATCGGCCTCTTCACCATGCCCAGCGCGGACACGCCGGCCGCCGGCTCGTTGTTCGGGGGCCTCTATGGCTGGAAGGAACAGCTGGTCGCTGGCAATCTGGCCTTCACCGACACGCAGGATCGAAGCCGCCTCTTCAGCCATTGGGTCGGCGAGGGATCGATCGGTCTGGGACTGACCAACGGCTGGGACGTCTACATGAGCTTCGGGGAGCAGCGCTTCGAGAGCCGCGGGGGCTGGACGGGCGGAGCGGTCAACAGCATTTCCTTCCCCACTCACTTCAAGTCCAACGAGCCCACGAAGCTCTGGTTTGGGACGAAGGTGCGCCTGGTCTCCGAGCTGGACTCCAACCTGCGTGTCGGTCTCTTTCTTGCAGCCGGAGTGCCGGTTGGGCACGCGAACGTACACGTGGACGAACAAGTCGCCGATGTGACGAGCGTGGAGTCGCGCCGCGCCGACTGGCTGTGGGGCGGGGTCCTCACGAAGGGCATTTTCAGCGCCATGGTCTCGTATCAGCTTTCCGGAAAACACGACAACGACATCCGCCCGGCCAACCAATTCCGCGTGGCCGCCGGCGTCGAAGTCCCTGTTCTTCCCTTCCTTCATGTGATCGGCGAGGTCGACCGCACGATGCCCGACGGCGGTGATCTGCCCCCCGACAGCTGGTCGATGATCTACGCCGGAGCGCGCTTCTACTTCGGCCGTTCCGGATGGGCGGTGTCCGGAGCGGTCAATGCCAACGCGGACCAGCTCTTCAAGCACGGATTCTCCCCTTCGCCGGTGGGCGGGCTGATCGGCGTCACCTATGCCGCTTGGCCCCCGCTGCCTCCCCCACCGGTCGTTGTTCCTCCCCCGGCGCCCGCGGCTGCCGCGGTGGAGGAGAAGACGGAGGCCGAGGTGGCGCCCGCGCCGGCACCGCCCCCGACCGCACCTCCCCCACCGACGCCGAGAACGACCCGCGACGAAATCTCGTTCGACGCCGGAAGCGCGCGCTTGACCAACATCGCCAAGGCCATCCTCGACGGAGTGGCTCTGCGCATGAAGAACGATCTGAATTCCACGGCGGTCATCACCGGCTACTCCGACAACGCCGGCTCGGAGCAGGCCAACACCGCCATTTCCGCCAAGCGCGCCGACGCGGCGAAGGAATACCTGGTGACGCGTCACGGCATCGATCCGAATCGCATCACCACGGCAGCCAAGGGATCGGCAGAGCCGGCCTACGACAACGCCACGGCCGAGGGGCGCGCCAAGAACCGGCGCGCAGTCATCCTCGTGACCCTCGTCTCGGGAAGTTGAGCGCGGACGAATCGCAACGCGGCGTCGAGCCCCCTCCAGCGGAGGGGGCTTTTTTCTCCCCCCGAAATCGGCTCCCGGCCCGCATTCAAATCTCCGGGGGAGGTTTCCTCGCCTTCGCGGCCGCGATCGCGCTGCTCTACTACGGACGCGCCCTCTTCATCACCCTAGCCTTCGCGCTCTTCCTGGCCTTCGCCCTGCGGCCCTTCGTCTCCCTGCTCGAGCGCGCTCGCGTGCCGCGGGTCCTGGCCATCCTGCTTCTCCTGTTCGTGCTCACCGGAGGCCTGGCGCTTCTGATCATCAATGTCACCGCTCAGCTGAACCAGTTCTACGTGGACCTGCCCCGCTACCAGGGGCGCATCCGCGATCTCTTCACCCGGTTGACGGACTTCGTGAACACGGTGCGCGAGCGGATGGGCAACATTCTTCCCGAGGAGCCGCGGGCGGTCCGCGAGGTCAAGATCTCGGAATCGCAGTTCGCCACGACGAAGGCCCTGCTGACCCAGGTCGGAGCGACGCTCGAGTTCGTCCTCTGGGCGGCGACGGTGCCGTTCCTCACGTTCTTCATGCTGAAGGACAGGGAAAAGTTCGGCCGCGTGATCGACGGAATCCTGGCGCGCAATGACAAGTTCGGCAAAGGCGATGTGACCGGAGCGATCTCCCGCACCATGACCGGCTACGCGCTCGGCCTCTCCTTCGTGATGCTGATCATGGCGGCCGCAACCACCATCGCGCTCATGCTGCTCAACATCAACTACTACTACATCCTGGGACCCCTGGCCGGCCTGGCGATCATGCTCCCCTACGTGGGCGTGATCTTCTCGACGGTTCCGGCGATTTCCGTAGCCTATTTTCAGCACGGAGGAGAGAAGGCGCTGGCGGTCTTGGCCGTCTATGTGGTCCTGCAGTTCCTGGAAGGCAACGTGCTGACCCCGTTCATCGTCGGCGGGCGAGTCCGGCTCTTTCCTCTGGCGGTGATGGTCGCGTTCATCTTCTGGGGACTCTTGTGGGGGCTGCCCGGCGCCATCCTCGCTGTCCCGATGACCTCGGCAATCAAGGTCGTCTGCGAGAACATCCGGGGATGGGAAGCCATCGCCCGCCTTCTCGGCGAACCGGATCCCCGCTCTCTCCACGTCTAGCGGCGCCTGGGCCGGAGGCCGCCTACGATTTGCGGCTGAGCGAGAGGAGGCTGCCCACGAATCCGGCGACGCATCCCAGGACCGGGAGGGCGGCGGCCAGCGGCCATTCCAGGAATCTGGCCCAGAGCAGGTTGAGAACCGGGTGGGGGTGGTTGAGAAGCAGCTGCGAAGCTCCCCACCACGTCGCCCACAGCAGTATCAGCGCGAGCGCTCCCCCGAGCAGGCCCTCGGTGGCCGCGTAGAGCCAGAATGGGGCGCGCACGGCCGTCTCCGTCGCGCCCATCAGGCGCATGATCTCGATTTCCTCGCGGTGAAGATCGAG
>DATFTF010000204.1:0-12553 GCA_035262245.1 Thermoanaerobaculia bacterium | reverse complement strand
AAGGTCGAGGAGGCAGGACCGGCCACGCCGATCGAGGTGACGGGTTTCGAGGACCTTCCCCAGGCCGGCGATCTCTTCCAGGTCGTGGAGGACGAGGCCAAGGCCCGGTCGGTCGCCGCGTTCCGCCAGCAGAAGGATCGTGAGAAGGCGATGGCCGGCTCTTCCCGGGTCTCCCTGGATCAGCTCTTCTCCAAGATCCAAGAGGGCCGGATCAAGGATCTGCCCATCATCCTGAAGACCGACGTCGCCGGCTCGCTCGAAGTCCTGACCCAGGCCCTCAACAACCTGTCCAACGAGCGGGTCAAGATCTCTCTCCTGCACACCGGTGTCGGCGCGATAAACATCAACGACGTGCTGCTGGCTTCCGCGTCCGGAGCGATCGTCGTCGGCTTCAATGTCCGGCCGGAGAAGAAGGCGGCCGAAGAGGCCGAGAAGCAGGGCGTCGAGATCCGCCTGCACACCGTCATCTACAACGTCACCGACGAGATCAAGGCGGCCATGGAAGGGCTGCTCGAGCCGACCTTGAAAGAAGTCGCACGCGGCCGCGCCGAGGTGCGCAACACCTTCAAGGTCCCGAAATTCGGCGTGGTGGCCGGGTGCTATGTTACGGAAGGCTCGATCCCGCGCAACGCCAGCCTTCGGCTTCTGCGGGACAACCGCGTTATCTACGAAGGCAAGGTCGCTTCGCTGCGGCGCTTCAAGGACGATGTGTCCGAGGTCAAGCAGGGATTCGAGTGCGGCATCGGGTTGGAAAAGTACCAGGACGTCAAGGTCGGCGACGTGCTGGAGGCCTTCCAGGTCGAGAAGGTCGCCGGAGTGATGAATGCGTGACCGGGCGTAAAACGGAAAACGGAAAACGGGAAACGCACTCTTAGCCGCTCTTCGTCCGTTTTCCGATTTCCGTTTTCCGTTTCCCGACTCGGCGTCTCATGGTCATCGCTTACGCCCTCTTCGACTTGCACCTGCCGGGTTGCCGCGGACTGAAAGAGAAGCGCATGATCGTGCAGCGCCTGAAGACCCGGATCCGCAACGACTTCGAGGTCTCGGTGGCCGAAGTCGGGCAGCAGGACCTGTTGCAGCGGGCTCAGCTGGGCGTCGGTGTGGTCGGACCGGATCAGGAACCCCTGGATGCGCTCCTTCAAAGAGTCCTCGGTTTCGTCGAGCGCAACCTCGACGGCGAGCTGCTCCATTACGAGAATGAGTTCATACATGTGTAATCGGGCGGGAAACGGAAATCGTGAAACGGGAAACGGTCTCGGCCCGCTCCCTTCCTCGCGGTCTGTTTTCCGTTTTCCGTTTTCCGTTTTCCGATCTCCACGATGAAGAAAGAATCCCGCCGCAGCCAGCGCGTCGCGGACCTGGTCCGCTCCGAGATCTCCAACCTGCTCCTGACCGAGGCGCACGACCCGGAGCTGCGCAAGGTGACGGTCACGGAGGTCACCATGCCGCCCGACCTGAAGTCGGCGCGCGTCTACTTTTCGGTTCTGGGCGGAGACCCGGAGCGGCGGCAGGCCGCGGAGGCTCTCGATCGCGCGGCGGGGTTCTTGCGGCGCGAGGTCGGCCAGCGCTGCGAGCTGCGCTATGCGCCGGAGCTGCACTTCTTCGAAGATCGCTCGCTCGAACGCGGCGCGCGGGTCGAGGAGTTGCTGGCCCAGGTGCTGCCTCCGCGCAAAGAGTGAACATGGGCGTTCCCGACACGCTCAACCGGGGAGTGCTCTTCCTTCTGGACAAGCCGGCCGGCCTCACCTCGCACGACGTCGTCGAGCGGGCGCGCCGGACGACCGGACTGGCCCGAATCGGCCATAGCGGAACGCTCGACCCCATGGCCACGGGCCTGTTGCTGCTGTGCGCGGGCGGGGCGGCCCGACTTCAGGGATTTTTCACCGGCATGGACAAGACCTACGAAGGCGTGATCCGGCTGGGTCAGGCCACCTCCACCTACGACCGGGAGGGCCAGCCGGTCGGCTCCGCGCGGGACACGTCGGCCATTTCGCCGGGCGAGGTCGAGTCCGTGGCTCGCGCCTTTCGCGGAGAGTTTCAGCAGTCGCCGCCGCCCTACTCGGCCAAGAAAGTGGGCGGGCGGAAGTTTTACGAGATGGCTCGCAAGGGCGAGAGCGTTCCGGTCGTTCCCAAGAAGGTGCGGGTGTCGCAGCTCGATCTGGGAGGCCTGGAAAACGGACGGCTTCCCTTCGTGCTGTCCTGCTCCTCGGGCACGTATGTCCGCTCGATCGCCCATGAGCTCGGAGAAAAACTGGGATGCGGCGCTCACCTGGAGTCGCTGCGGCGGACAGCCATCGGAGAGTTCCGAATCGAAAACGCCGTCGCCCTCGAGCGTTTCGAGGCGATGACTCCGCAGGAACGTCTGGCTCCGCCGCACGCCATCCCCCTCTCGCGGGTGCCCTTCCCCTTCGAGCGGATTCGCCTGGCCTCCCTGGAGGCCTGGAAGGTTCGCAAGGGGCAACCCATCCCCGCGCGAGGTATCGCCGCCCAGGAAGGAGCCTGGGTCGCTCTGGTGGGCCCCGCCGACGAGATGCTCGCGCTCGGCCAGGTGACTCCCATCGGACGCGGCCCGGTTTCCCTGATCAAGCCCAAGATCGTCCTGACCCACTGAAGCGAAGCACCGAATCGGGGAGCGGCCGCCCGGCTGACAGGCGAGTCCGTCTCGTGGTAAGCTTGCCGTTTATTGAAAAGTAGTGTGTGTAGAGTGATTTGGAGGATGGAGTGAACGTTACGGACTACCGGTCCGAAAAGCCGAACATCGTTGGGCAGTTTCGGACCCATGACAAGGACACTGGATCGCCGGAGGTCCAGGTCGCCCTTCTGACCAACCGGATCGGCTACTTGACGGATCATTTCAAGGGCCACGCCAAGGACCACCATTCCCGCCGGGGCCTCTTGAAGCTCGTCTCCCGCCGACGGCGGCTGCTCGATTACCTGAAGCGAGAATCTCCCGACCGCTACCACCGGTTGATCGAGCGGCTCGGAATCCGCAAGTAAACCCGGCGGCGGACTCCAGCGCGCCGGGTTCCGCTCGACGGCCTCCCTGTTCGGCCGCGCCAGCCAGCTTTCGGCCCGCACCCGCCTCCTTTATCGAGGACAAGGACATGGCTCAACATCAAGTCTCCATCCCCCTGGGAACGGGGTCCCTGGACGTCCAGATCGGAAAGCTCGCCAAGCAGGCCGACGGCTCGGCCGTCGTCAAGTACGGCGAGACCATGGTTCTGGCCACCGCGGTGTTCAACAAGGAACCGAAAGAGAACGCCGACTTTTTCCCTCTGACCGTCGATTACCGCGAGAATACCTACGCCGCCGGGCGAATCCCCGGGGGCTGGTTCAAGCGGGAAGGCCGCCCGACAGAAAAAGAAATACTGACTTCGCGGCTGATCGATCGCCCCCTGCGCCCCCTCTTCCCCAAGGGCTTCAATCACGAGACCCAGATCATCGCCTTCGTCCTGTCCGCGGACGGCCAAAACGATCCCGACGTCCTGGCCATAAACGCCGCCTCGGTCGCTCTGACGTGCTCGCTGGTTCCGTACTACTCGCCGGTCGGCGCTGTGCGGGTCGGGCGCATCGACGGCAGCTTCGTCGCCAACCCGACCAACTCGGAGAGGGACAAGTCGGACATTGACCTGGTCGTGGTGGGGACCGAAGACGCCGTGGTGATGGTGGAGGCCGGCGCGCGGGAGGTCCCCGAGCAGACCATGATCGACGCGATCTTCTTCGGTCACGAGGCCATCCGCCGCCTGGTGGCCGGCTTCAAAGACCTTCAGCGCCAGGGTGGATACCAGAAACCGGATTGGCAGGCTTCGGAGTCTTATCCCGGGGATGTGTTCGACCGCGTGCGATCCCAGTGGGGCGCGCCGATGATGGCGGCGATGACGCTTTCGTCGAAGATCACCTCGTACTCGGAGATCAAGGCGGTCAAGAAGGCGGCCGTGTCCATGGTGCCGGAGGCCGAGGCGGATCTGCGCCAGCACACGGCGCGCGCGGCGGACGACCTGGTCAAGGCTCTCACGCGGGAGACGATTCTCGCCCAGGGCAAGCGCCTGGACGGCCGCCGCTTCGATCAGGTCCGGCCCATCACCTGCGAAGTGGGTCTCCTCCCCCGCACGCACGGCTCGGCGCTGTTCACGCGCGGCGAGACGCAGGCGCTGGTGACCTCCACGCTCGGCACCGCCGACGACGCCCAGATCATCGAAGAATACGAGGGGGAGAGCGAGCACACGTTCCTCCTCCATTACAACTTTCCTCCCTTCTCGGTGGGAGAAACCAAGTTCCTGCGCGGACCCTCGCGGCGCGACATCGGACATGGGAATCTGGCGCGGCGGGCGCTCGCCCCGGTGCTCCCGACTGAGGAGGCCTTCCCCTACACCGTTCGGGTCGTCTCCGACATCCTCGAGTCCAACGGTTCGTCCTCGATGGCCACGGTCTGCGGCGGCACCCTGGCCCTGATGGACGCCGGCGTGCCAATCAAGGCGCCGGTGGCCGGCGTGGCCATGGGGCTCGTCTCCGATGGCGACAAGTTCGCGATCCTGACGGACATCGCCGGACAGGAGGACCACTACGGGGACATGGACTTCAAGGTCGCCGGGACCCGCGAAGGGATCACCGCTCTCCAGATGGACATCAAGATCAAAGGGCTCAAGCGAGAGATCGTCGAGCGCGCCCTGGAGCAGGCCCGGGTCGGTCGGCTCTACATCCTGGAGCGGATGTCCTTGGCCCTGGACCGGCCTCGGGCCAACATCTCCCGCTACGCGCCCCGGATCTTCACCATGCAGATCCCTCGCGATCGCATCCGTGACGTCATCGGCTCGGGAGGCAAGACCATCCGTTCCATCATCGAGGCCACCGGCTGCAAGATCGACGTCGAGGATTCCGGAAAGGTCTCCATCGCCTCCTCGGACGAGGCCGCGGCCTTGAAGGCCATCGAGATCATCGAGGGTCTGACCCAGGAGCCGGAGATCGGCAAGGTCTACCGCGGCAAGGTTCGCCGGGTCGAGCCCTACGGAGCGTTCGTCGAGATCCTGCCCGGCCAGGACGGGCTGGTGCACATCTCGGAGCTCGCCCCCTACCGCGTCCGGCAGACCACCGATATCGTCAAGGAAGGCGACGAGGTGACCGTCAAGATCATCGCCGTCGATCCGATGGGCAAGATCAAGCTCTCCCGCAAGCAGGCTCTCTCCAAGGAGGAGCTGGAAGCGGAGATGGCCATGGCTCCCGTCGGCGCTCCCGGCGAGGACGAAGGACGCGACGAGTTCCCGCGGGGCGGGCGCGGCTCGGGCGAGCACCATGGACATCCCAACCGGGGCCGAGGAGGCCCCCGCGGCACCCGGCACTGAGCCGGCGTTCCCTCAAATTAGGGCGCGGCCTCTCGCCGCGCCCTTTTTCTTTTCGACGCAACCCATCCGCGGATAACATCCTCGAAGAGCCCTCATCATGCCTGCCGGAGAGAAGCCACGGGGTCTTCGGATCGTGGCCGGCCTCGCTCTGGCGTGGCTCGCGGTGTTCGCGGCGACGGCCCCCTGGCGCGTCGCCGGCCGGGAGATGGGTCGGTGGAGCTTCGCTCTCGGCGTCGCGGCGCTCGCGCTCGCCGTTGCGCTGGCAGTCCGCCCCGGCTGGCGGCGGGTCCTAACGGCTCAGTTCCGGCGGGAAGGGCCGCAGTTGCCGCGGAGCGGCCCCTGGGTGGCCGGCGCTTTGGCCGCGGCGTTCTTCGGACGGCTGCTCGCAGCGCGGTGGGCCGCCCTGGAGCTCAACGCCTGGGATCTGACGCTCTTCTTCGACCGGCCCATCGCCGAGACGCTCGCCGGACGGCTCCTCTACTGCGATTTCTACGGGCGCTCCTATCTCGGGACGCACGCGAGCTTTCTCCTGTTTGCCTTCGTCCCTTTCTATGCCCTGGTCTCGACGCCGCTGTGGCTTCTGGCCGCTCAGGCGCTGGCCGCCGCCGCCGCCGGCGTCGCCGGATACCTTCTTTTTCGGCGCCTGACGGGAGACGACCTCTCCGGAGCCTTCCTGGCCGCCGCCTTCTGGAGCAACACCTACACGGCCAAGGCCGTCCAGTACGCATTCCACATCGAGATCTTCTACCCCCTCGCGCTCTTCGGGCTCCTCGCGGCCTTCGAGGCGCGGCGTCCCGCGCTCTTCGCAGCGGCACTCGTCCTGGCCTTGTCAATCAAGGAGGACGCGTTCCTCGTCCTCAGCGGCTTTGCCGTGACGGCGGCGTTCGTTCGGCGTCGGCCGGTCTGGGGGGCCTGCGCGTTTGTCGCGGCGGTCGCCGTGTTCGTCTTCGACAGCCGGTGGGTTCTCCCCCACTTCTCGGGCTCGGCGCATCCCTGGTACGCGTTCTACTGGAAGAGCTTCGGCTCGACGCCGCTCGATGCAGCGACGAGCATGGCGGTTCATCCGATGGAGCTGGCGGCGGCGCTGTCCGGATCGGGCCTGCGCGATCTCTTCGAGCCGTTGCTCGCCTTTCCCCTGGCGGGAGCCGAATGGCTGTTGGCGGCTCTTCCGGCGCTGGTGCCGTACGCGGCGGCGGACTACGCGCCGCTCTCGCACTTTCTGCTCTATTACTCGATGCCGGTTCTGCCCATGCTCTTTGCCGCCACCGCGGCGGCGCTGCCGCGCCTGGCGGGGCTGGGCCGGACCGCACCGGGCGTGGCGGCCCGCTTGCTGCGCCAGAGGCTCTTGGCTCTGGCGATCCTTCTCGTCTGCGCGTTCGACGGCGCGGGCTATTCCTTTCCACGCCGCCGGCTGGAGAGGACCGAGATCGCTCCCCTCCTGGCGAGCCTGCCCTCATCGGTTCCGGTTCTGATTCAGGGAGCCCTGCTGCCCCGGGCGGGCTACGCCTCGAATCGGCGGCCGCTGGATCGCGACACGCCCATCGGCCCGCACGACGCCGTGCTCCTCGACCCGGCCGCCAATCCTTATCCGCGCTCGTCCCAGGAGCTCGAGGCCTTGGTCGCGCGGCTCTCCGCCGACCCCTCCCGCCGGCTCGCGCGCAGCCCGCACGGCTTGCTCCTCTTTGCGCCTCCATGACGGCGGCCGCCTCGGGCTCAATGAGTTCCGAGTCTCATTGAACATGTTCAGAAACGCCTTGACGCCGCGACGGGAGAACCTCATAATTGAACCTGTTCAAAATAAAGCGGGATTATGAGAGTCCCCGGCGATCTTCGAGGCCCCACGGCGGGCAGCACGGCGCGAACCGCCATGCGCTTGGCGGCGCTCATGGGCGTGTTGCTGGTCGCGCTGTTTGTTCTTCTTGTCGTCCGCAAGCTCTTGGCCGGGCAGACGTCCTCCATCAAAGACGCAGCCATCAACGCTCTGGCGGCAGGCAGCTGTCTCGGCTCGCTGGCTCTGGCGGCGGGAGTGCTGGGAGGTCTCGCTTACGCTTTCCGTCGTCGCTCTACGATTCCCCACCGACCGGCCAGCGACGTCGGGAGGAGCGCTCAGGATCTCCAGTTGGAAGTCGCGGCTCTGGATCCGGTCCGACTCGGCCGCCGGTTCGACTGGATTGCCTGGGCCCAACTCCTGACCGGAGGCTTCCTGATCGGACTGAATGGCCTCATCCTCATCCGGGGATTCGATGGGTCGGCGCTCGATCCCATGACCCACTTGGTCGTGCTCCTCACGGCGCGCGATGACGTCCCGACTTCCGGCAGCCCGAGATGGGAACTGGGACCGCTTCTGCTCGTCGGGACCGCCCTGGTGGCTTCTGGACTGTTGGCGTTGAATCGCCCGGAGTGGAGCGAGGGTCCGCTTCGCTTCCTCCACCGTCTGATGGTCGCCGGGGCTCTCCTCGGCGTAGTCCGGGGCGGGATTGGCCGATTGAACCCGGATCAGCCGGACCCCTGGATCCTGCTTGTCGGGCCGTGCGTCCTCCTCGCCTGGACCTCCTATCGATTCCTCAGGCGCCTGCGATCCGAGTTCTTCGAAGTGCAGGTGGAGACCGGCCGGCTTCGCGCTCCCTGGACGACCGGGGTCGTCTCCGCGTTCTGCGTTCTCGCCGCCGCCTACATTCTCATCGAAGGACCCGGCATGCCGGACCAGGTCATCCGCGAGCCCCACGAGAGGATCCCCACTTGGACTCGAAAGATCGGCTTCTCCCCGGGAGGGGACATCTTGGTCTCATTCCTCGGCGCGGAGCTCGTGGTCCTGGAGCCGCGATCGGGCAGGGTCCTGACGAAGATCCATGCCAGCTACCAGAACGAGGTCGATGCCGTGGCCTTCTCGCGGGACGGACGTCACCTGGCATGGGCCGCCCTACCCGGGCTCCGCACTTCGAGAGATGGCGTCGGTCGAATTTGGGACGATCCCCACGTCGTTCCGCCCAACGTGCTCCTGGGAGGAATCCAGATATGGAGATTGCCGGAGAGAATCGAGCCCGAAACCCGGGGCGCTCCACGTGATTTCCTTCTCCACTCGCAGAGCTCCGGGTGCCGCTGTGATCCTACCGCGCTGTCTTTCTCCCCTGATGGCCACGCACTGATGGTCGGCACGGAGGATGGCAGCGTCTGGAAGCTCGACGTCGCGACCGGCGATCTGGCGCCCGCGTTCAAGGTCCAGGATGTCGCGTCCGGAACGCCGACCTACCCCGCGCGGATCGACAACCTGGGGTTCACACGCGACGGCCGGTCCCTGGCCGTTCTCAGTCGCGCCTCGGAGCATCGGCCTTGGATCTGCACCACCTGGGACGCTGTAACGTTTGATCCGAAGAGATCTTTTTCGCTCCCGATGTCCGGACCCAAGAAGAGCGCTCAGCTTTTCCCGGAGGCCGATACCGTCATCACCTACGATGCAACGGGCCGAACGTTTGCGTGGGACGTCGTGACAGGAGTCCGCCGCGGGCCGGTAGGTGATCCGCGTTGTCCGTGGGCCCCCTGGAGCTTCACCCCGGCCGGTGACGCCGCGGCGATCTCCTGCGGGACCAGGCTCGAAGCCTTCGAGTTTCCGTCGATGAAGCCTCTCGCGACGGCCGCGCCGTGGCACCGGTGGCCGCTGCCCGTTCCTCCTCTGCTCGCGTTCTCGGAGCAGGGACTGGTGGCCGGAACCGAGGCGAGCTATCCCGCCGACCGCCGAGCCATCCGTTTGTGGCGCTTTGCGCCCCCGCCTTCCGATCGGGCGCGGGGGCGCTGATTCCCGGGGAGGGGCCCGCGCTCCTCAGCCCTTCGGCGCAGGACCCTTGGGAAGCAGATCGAAAGTCACGCTGACCTGAGCGCGCACTCCGATTTGGCCGAGCGGAGTCGTGGCGTTGGGCTCCGCCGATTCCGATGCGGTCGTGACGTTCTGGGTCATGGCGTTCTGGCCGAACCCCATGGATCCCCACCCATGCGAATATCCGCGCGTGCCAAACCAGCCGTAATAGCCCTCGCCGATCGTGCGCGGAGGGCCGATGCTGCAGTTGACCTCGCGGGCGAGCGCCTCGGCCTTTTCCCGCGCCGCCGAGATGGCGCCTCGCCGCGCCTCGTCCCGGTGGCGGCGCAGCTCGGTGGTCTGGAGCTCGTAGCCCTCGAGGTGATTGACGCCCGCCTTGAGCGCCGCGGCCACCACGGCATCGAGGCGTGCCAGGTCTTTGAGCGTGATCGCGTAGGCTTTTCGGACCCGATACCCGGCGATGCCCGCGGCGACGCCATCTTTCGGGTAGACGATCTCGACTTCCGCATGGTCCGCCTGGATTCCACGCTCCTCGACGCCGAGCTGCCGCACCGCGCGAACCAGGCGAGCCGCGCGCGCGTCGCTGGCCCGAACCGCTTCCTCGAGCGAGGCGTCGAAGGCCTCGATTCCCAGGCGCACGACGGCCTGGTCCGGAACGACATATTGAAGCGCCTCGCCGGTGACCGAGATCGACCTCGGAGACGAATCCGACGCCAGGAGCCCGGACTGTGCGAGAAGCGCAGGAGCCACGCACGCCATGGCAAGAATCCAGAAAAGCCGCCTCATGGATCCCTCCTTTTCTCCTCGAGCAGGAATGCTCGGTCAATACGGCATCTCATTGTCGGCAAGACCCAGCATGTGGCCGACCTCGTGGACCACCGTGTCGCGGATCTCGCGAACGGCTTCACCCCTTGTGGCGCAGTTGCGCAGGATCGGGCCGCGGAAGATGGCGATCTGGGCGGGCAGATGCGAGACAGCCGCGCCCCGGTCGAAGAACGGAACGCCGCGGAAGATGCCGTAGAGCTCCGAGTCGTCGGACGCTTCGATGTCATCGAAGTCCTCGTCGGTGGGCTCTTCCTCGACCACGACGACGACGTTCTCGAGATACCTGCGAAAGGCCGGGGGCACACCGGCCAGGGCTTCCTCGACGTACGTCTCGAACTCGCGCGCGGAAATGCGCCGGGAAGACATAGCCGCATCTTAGAGGCTCCGCCGGCATCCCGTACCCAGGAAGAGCCAGCGTCACTTGGGTGCTTTCGCGGCGCGACCAAGTTTCGCGAACTGGATTCGCGAAACGACTCGCGACGCGGGAGCCGGAGCGGAGCTTCAGGATCAGGACCGCGGTCGAGCCCGCATCCGGGAGAGCCGCGGTCCGGTGCGCCGCAGGCGCAGATCCTTAAGCGCAGCGAAGGCGACGGCTTAGCGGTCGAAAAGCTCGTCGAAGTTTCCCGACGTCGCGGCGGCGACCGCGTCGAGCGAGGTTCGGTGGATCTCGGCGAGCTTACGGGCGGTCTGGACCACGAAGGCGGGCTCGTTGGGCTTGCCGCGATGAGGCTCGGGGGCCAGATAGGGGGTGTCGGTCTCGATCAGCATGGCGTCGAGCGGAAGCCCGGCGGCCGCTTCGCGGATGTTATGGGCGGCGCGAAACGTGAGCATCCCGGAGAACGAAACGCGGTAGCCCAGATCCAGAACCTGCCTGCCGTAGGCTGCGTTCTCGGTGTAGGAGTGGAAGACGCCTGGGCGTTCCCGTGGAGCCTGTCGGGAGAGGATCTCCAGCATCTCCGCCCCGCTCTCGCGGTTGTGAAGGAGGACGGGAAGCCCGAGTCTTCGCGCGAGGTCGAGCATCCACTCGAGGACCTCGATCTGGGCTTTCTGCGGCGAGTGGTCGTAATAGAAGTCGAGCCCCACTTCGCCGATCGCAACGACCCGGGGCTGCCGGGCCAGCTTCTCGAGCGCGGGCCCGTCGCGCGCGGGATCGAACTTGCCGGCTTCATGCGGGTGGACGCCGACGGCGGCAAAGATCTCCTGGTGCGACTGCGCCAGCGCCACCGCCGTCTCGGAATCCGCAAGCGTCGTCCCCGGGACCAGCAGCCGCGTGACGCCGGCCGCCGCCGCCCTGTCGAGGGACGCCACCGGGTCCTCGGTCATGTAGAGGTGGCAGTGAGAATCCGAGAGGAATTGATCCATTGATTCATCGATCCATTGATTCATTGCAGAGGCGGCCCGAAACGCTCAATCACTCAATGAATCAATGATTCAATCCTCCAATTACTTGACTCTCGATCCCGGAGGCACTTCCGCAGGCACGTCGAGAAGGACCGGTTCACCCGTCTCCCCCACGGTGGCTGCGAGAACCATGCCGTTGGACTCGACCCCCATGAGTCTGGCCGGCTTCAGGTTTGCGACGACGACCACGTTGCGGCCAACCAGCGATTCCGGCTCGTAGCGCTTGCCGATGCCCGCCACGACCTGCCGCTGCTCGGCCCCGAGGTCGATCTGGAGCTTGACCAACTTGTTCGACTTGGGCACGCGCTCGGCGGCCAGCACCCGCGCCGTGGCCAGGCGCACGCGCTGAAATTCCTCGATCCCGATCTGGCTGTCTGAGGGCGCCACCGCCTGCGTCGCCTCCACGGGTGACACGAGAGAGGAGCCTTCGGTTGTCTTTTCGGTCATGCTTCCTTCCTTTGCGGAAAAATACTCCGCGGCATCGACCCGCGGAAAGAGAGGAGCGAACTCGCCGATCGGCCTGGAGATCGGGAGCCTGCCCCACTCGAGGTCCGCGCGCCGGGGGTCGGCAGGGGGAAGGCCGAAGATCTCGCAGATTCTTCTCGCCGTGCCCGGGACGAACGGAGAGAGAAGAACTCCGATCAGCCGGGCGCCTTCCGTCGCCGCGGCGAGGATGCGGTGCAGCCGCGGCGAGGATCCTTCCTCCTTGCGCACCTTCCAGGGCTCGCGCGCCACGACGTAGCCGTTGACCTCGGTCAGGAAGCGCCAGACCGCGTCGAGCGCGCGATTGAACGCGAAATCCTCCATCGCGGCTTCCCATTCCGGCCGGCGCGCGAGATAGGCCGCCCGGACTTCGTTGTCGTCGCAGACCTGGTCGGGCGTGGCCCCGAAGCTTTGCCGGCACAGGGCCGCAATGCGGGACACGGTGTTGCCGAGATCGTTGGCCAGGTCGGCGTTGTAGCGCGTCAGGAAGGCCTCGTCGGAAAAACTGGCATCCTGCCCGAACGTCATCTCGCGCAGCAGAAAGTAGCGGAGAGCGTCGGGCCCGAAGCGCGCGACCAGGGCATCGGGGCGGACGACGTTGCCGACGGACTTGGACATTTTCTTTTCGTCGCGCAGCCACCAACCATGGGCCCAGACCGTGGTCGGAAGCGGCAGCCCCGCCGACATCAGGAAG
>DATFTF010000203.1:0-3155 GCA_035262245.1 Thermoanaerobaculia bacterium | reverse complement strand
CGTCGTCGGCGAGGAGCACTACAAGTGCGCGCGGGACGTGCAGGCGATCCTCCAGAAGTACAAGGACCTCCAGGACATCATCGCGATTCTCGGCATCGACGAGCTCTCCGAGGAGGACAAGCTGACCGTGGCGCGGGCCCGCAAGATCCAGCGATTCCTGTCGCAGCCCTTCTTCGTGGCCGCGCAGTTCACGGGTCTGGAAGGCCGCTACGTGAAGATCGCCGACACGATCAAGGGCTTCCGCGAGATCGTCGACGGCAAGTGCGACGACATGCCGGAGCAGGCCTTCTACATGGTCGGCACGATCGAAGAGGCGCGGGAGAAGGCCGCGCAGATGGCCAAGGCGGCCTAGTTCGTGGCCGGTTTCCTGAATCTCCAGGTCGTCACGGCCGAGAGGACGGTCGTGGACGCGGAGGCGGAGGAGGTCACCTTGCCGGGAGCCATGGGCTATCTGGGAATCCTCCCCGGCCACACCGCTCTGATCACGCTCTTGACGACCGGCGTGCTCTCCTACAAGAAGGCCGGCGCCGGCGAGGCCTTCGCCCTGGACGGCGGCCTGGCCGAGATTTCCAACGACGTGGTGCGTGTCCTGGCCGGCGTGGCCGAGCGCAGCTCCGAGATCGACGCAGCGAGCGCCGAGCGCGATTTCGCGGAGGCGAGCGAGGGGATGAAGTCCGCCGGCCGCGAGACCTTGGACGACCTGCGCGCGCGGGCCGCGCTGGCCAGCGCACGGATCGCCGTCTCCCGCGGCGCGAAATACTGACGGAGCAGAGCCGGTCGGCCAAGCCGCACGAGCGGCGATTCCTCGCCGGGCCGCGCCCGCGCTGGAAGGAGCTCCGCGAGGTCCTGCGCTTCGCCGCCGAGTTCGTGCGCGGCTTCCGCGCGCTTCACTTCGTGGGTCCCTGCGTGACGGTTTTCGGCTCGGCGCGGTTTGGGCAAGACCACCCCTACTACGTCCTGGGCCGCGAGGCGGGAGCACGCCTGGCGCGGCTCGGCTTCACGGTCATGACCGGCGGCGGACCGGGAATCATGGAAGCCGCCAATCGCGGCGCCCGGGAGGCCGGAGGGTACTCGGTGGGCTGCAACATCGCTCTTCCGACGGAGCAGAAGCTGAATCCGTACCTGGACCGCGCCGTCACCTTCGACCATTTCTTCGTGCGCAAGGTGATGCTGGTCAAATACTCCTACGCCTTCGTGGTCCTGCCCGGCGGATTCGGCACCCTGGACGAGCTCTTCGAGGCGATGGTCCTGATTCAGACCGGGAAGATCCGGAGCTTTCCGGTCGTCGTGATCGGAAAGACTTACTGGCGTCCGCTGGTCGAATTCCTCGAGGAGATGGTCCGCGTCGGCACCATTGACGCCGGCGACATGCGCCTGCTTCTGGTCACCGATTCGATCGACGAGATGGCCCGGCACATCGAGAAACACGCGGTGGAGGAGTTCGGCTTGACGCGCCGCGGAGCGCCGCGCCCCTCGCGGGTGCTGGGGGAGAAGCGGTCCCGCGAGAACCGGGGCTACTGAGGACCGAGGACTGCGGACGGAGGACTCCAGGGCCCCGGCCTCAACAATATATATATTGTAGGGCCGCCTCCGGCCTCGGTCTTTCAGGGATTCGGCCTGGTCCAGCCCGGCCCGCGCAGCGGCTGGCCCGGCGTCTTGCCGGTCAGCCTGCCCTCGTCCACCACCAGGACGCCGTTGACGGCGACGTAGCGGAAGCCCCGGCTGTACTGGTTGGGCTTCTCGTAGGTGGCGAGATCCTGGACCGTCGCCGGATCGAAGACCGCGAGATCGGCCGCGAATCCCGGCTTGACCAGGCCGCGATCTTGAAGCCCGGCCGCCTCGGCGGCGAAGGACGTCATCTTGCGGATCGCCTCTTCGAGGCTCTCGATCTTTTCCTCGCGGACATAGTGCCCCAGGATGCGCGCGGCCGATCCCCACCCCCGCGGGTGGGACGTCTCGTGCGAGAGCGGCCCGTCGGTCGCCTTCCCCTGCGAGTCGGTTCCGAAAGAGACCAGGGGCGACGCCAGCGCGGCGCGGACGTCCTTCTCGTCCATGATGGCGATGATGCAGGAGGCGTTGGCGCGGTCGGCCACCACTATGTCGATGACCACGTCCCGCGGATCCTTCTTCTCCTCCGCAGCGATTTGCGCGACGGTCCGGCCCTCGTACCGCTTGAGAGACGGCTCGAGGACCTCGGCCACCATCACGTTCTCCGGCCCCCCCGAGCCCAGGTACTGGTTGGACCACTCGGTCGTCTCCCGGGCCATGTCCGCCTTGACGCGCTCACGCGTGGCGGGATCGGAGAGCCCTTTCAGGAGCGCGTCCCGTCCGCCCTCGCGCACCCAGGGCGGAAGACAGGCGTCGAGCCCGTTGGATCCGCGCGTGTAGGGGTAGACGTTGGCGGCGACGTCGATGCCGGCCGCGCGCGCCGCCTCGATCTTCTTGAGGACCTCCGGCATGCGCCCGAACTGCGGCCGGTACGCGGTCTTCAGATGCCAGATCTGCGTGCGCACGTGCGCCTCGCGCGCGATCCGAAAGACCTCCTCCAGAGACTCGTCGATCTTGGCGGATTCCGATCGTTGGTGGGTGAAGTAGGCGCCGCCGTACCGCGCGGCGACCGAAGCCAGTGCGATCAGCTCTTCGGTCGACGAATAGATGTTGGGGATGTACTGGAGGGAGGATGAGACGCCGAGCGCCCCTTCCCGCATGGCTTCATCGACGATTCCCTCCATCCGCGCGAGCTCTTGCGGCGTGGCCTTGCGGTTTTCGCGTCCGATCACGATCGCGCGCACGGAGCCGGACCCGACGAAGGTGCCGAGGTTGATCCCCGCGCCGCGGCGGCTGAAGGTTGCGAAATAACCGTCGAGCGACTTCCAATCGGGAGCCACGCCGTACCTTTTGTAAAGATCGGCGCCCTCGGCGATGAGCGCGTCGGTCAGCGGGGCGATCGAGTCGCCCTCGCCGGTCACCTCCGAGGTGATGCCCTGGGTGACCTTGGAGGCGACGCGCGGATCGACCAGGACGTTGTACTCGGATTGCCCCAGCAGATCGATGAACCCCGGAGCGACCACGAGCCCGGAGGCGTCGATGGTGCGGCGGGCGGATCCGGAGAGGCGCCCCACGGCCGCGATGCGGCCTCCGATCACTCCGACGTC
>DATFTF010000202.1:0-4295 GCA_035262245.1 Thermoanaerobaculia bacterium | reverse complement strand
CGAAGTCGCCGGTCGTGGCCACGCGGTTGCCTGCCACTTCCACGTTGATGGCGTTGGCCATGCCCATGGAGGAGGGGATTTCCATGTCCCCCTCCCGGATCGCCGCCGCCCGAGGGATGCCGATCTGCAGAACGGCTCCGGCCATGGTCCCCTTGCGGTTGAGCGTCTCCTGGAACTTCGCCAGAACCTTCTCTTGCGCGGCCGTGGGTCCCGCCGCCGGTTTTCCAGCCGGCCGGGCAAGCGGCGTCGCGGTCTTCTCCAGAGCCGCCCGGAGCGCTTTCGCCAGCTTCGCGGGGTCTCCCATCGCATCGAAGTGCAGGTACACGACGCGGGGAGTCTCGCCGACCAGGTGGTTGTGGATGGCCGTGATCTCGAACCCCTCGGCCTGCAGGGTCAGCGCCACCGGATTGACCTCCGGCCCCAGGAGCACGAGATCCCCCATGGCAACGGTCTCCTCGCTGTTGAGCGGCTTCTTGAAGGCTGCCCAGCTCCCCAGGGCGAGCGTCGGCTCGACCGCCACACCGCCCAGGCGCACGTGCAGGTCGGTCCGGGGCCAGCCGAAGCGATGGACCTCGCCGGGAAGGTCCTTGCCCGGTTGGCCGAAGACCTGATCGACGGCGCTCCAGGCGCCCGGCGAGTAAGGCTCGGCTGCAGTGGCCGCGCCGGCCAGGAGAAACAGCCCGAGTGTGCGGATCACGTCTTTCACTTCGGAACCTCCTTCGTTGGAATCGGGTTGCGTTGGCGGAATGACTCGTAGAGCTCGTCGAAAATCGCACGGCCGTGCTCGATCCGGCGTTCGTCTGTGGGATTGGAGAGAAGGATCCCTGTTATCAGTCGGTCGACGCCGGCGGCCTCGCTCCGATCGAACTTGTCGTCCTTGAGGTCGATGTCGTGGACGATCTCGCCGATCTGGGCCAAGGCGCGATCTCGGGAGTCGATCAGCCCGAGCAGGGTCTCGAACGTGCAGCGGTCGCCCTCGTGGGTGTAGTCGCCGCCGACCATGTCGAAGCGGATCTCATTCTTGCGGCGCGGCTCCTTCGGGTCGATGAATCGGAAGCGCGCTTTCGGATCGAGAAAGCGCCGGATCAACCAGGCCGAGGCGATGCGGTCGATGTGGACCCCGCGGCGGGTGACCCAGATTCGCCCGGCGAAAGAGCCGGACCGGCGCTCGCGGCCCGGGCGGCGCCGGCGCGAATCCGACTCCAGATCGGTGACCAGCCGCGCCGCTTCCTTCCTCTCCAGGGCGCCGAAGTAGTCGATGCGCTCGATCTCCTCCAGCCGCTTGCGCGCTCGCGACGCGCGCGCGGGCAAATCGCCTCCAGCCTCGCGCTTCCAGGTTCGGATCTCCTCGGAGAGCGCGGCGTAATCCCCGTCGCGCTCGGAGCGGAATTGCGTAACGAGCGTCTGATCGATCTTTCGCTCCAAAAATTCCGCCTCGCACACGAAGGCCTCGCCCTTCCCGGCGACCGCCTCCTGGGCCACCCACTGGAAGTCTTCCAGACACTCGTCGCGCCGGGGAAGGACGTAGACCGCGTTCTTGAGCGCGACGGCGCCCACCCGTCCCAGCCGCTGCCGGATCTTGGCTCGCAGGTAGAGAGGCTCGGGCGGGAGCTGGTGGATGAGGAGGTACCAGCGGATCGGCGCTTTCCGCCGTGGGATGCGAGCCTTCGGACTCATCCCGCCTCCGCCGGTCTCGATGGGAGCGTCACGGCGGCCCAGAGCGTCCCCGCCGCTCCCAGCGCCGCCGCGGTCCAGAAGGTCAGTCCGGGGCGGATGGTCCAGAGCGCGCCGCCGATCGCTGCCGCGCCGGCCACCGCGAATCCCCGGATGGCATAGTAGAGCCCGACCGCTTTTCCGCGCGCCGCGGGTCCCGCGAGATCGACGATGAGAGCCTTGCGCGCCGGTTCCCCGATTTCGCGCAGTCCACCGATGGCGTAGGCGGCGAGAAGCTGCGCGAAGGAGTGGGAGGCGACGACGGCCACCGGGAAGAGAGTGAAGAACACGAACGTCGCCAGGACGAAGGGCTTCTTCTCCATCCGCCCCGCCAGCGCCGCCGCGGGAAAGTAGGACAGGATCGCCGTGCCCATCAGCACGGCCGTGGCAAGGCCGAACTGAGACGGGGACAGGTGCAGGGTCTCCAGCGCCCAGATCACGAGGAAGACGTCGGGGAGTCCTTCGCAGAGACGAATCAGAACGTCTGCGGCGAGCAGGCGCTTCAAGGTCGGATGCAGGGGCACGCGAGTCCTCTCGGCGGGCGGCGCGGTGGAAGGCTCGAGCGGACGGGCACCCCTTCGCGAGAAGGAAATCCGGAGTCCTGCCAGCATGGCCGCCCCGAGAACGATCGAGGTCGCAAATCCGGCTCGCATGCCGCCGGCCATTCCGAGCCTCTCGATCAAGAGACCGCCCAGCGGAGGCGCCAGAACGATCGGGAGGCGCCGGAGGATCGACTGGACGGTGAAGCCCACGATGCGGCTCGAGCCGGGCAGCTCCTCGGCGACGAGCGAAAAAGTGGCCGGCAGGCCCAGCGACTTCCAGGCGGAGACGAGCAGGAGGCCGAGGAAGACGGCGGCGATCGAGCGGAAGGCGAGATAGACGGCAAAGCCGAGCGTGGTGACAACCCCGAAGAGGAAAAGGGCGCGCCGGCTTCCCAGACGGTCGGACAGGAAGCCGCCGGGATAGGCATAGGCCGCGTCCAGGAGGTCTTCCAGGGTCCCGAAGGCCCCGACCGCCAGGGCCGAGGCGCCCAGGGTCCGAAGGTATTCGGGCAGATAGCGGGACCAGAGCTCCTGGCCCAGGCCGAAGACGAAGATCCCGGCCGCCGCCGGGGCCAGGGACCCGGCCAGGCCCCAACGGCTCCGCGGGAGCGCCTCCGCCGCCTGCGCCATCTTTGTCTTATATCACTTGCTACATCTCTCTAGCAATTGCTAGTATGCCAACCTTGCCCGGAGGTGGCCGCCATGCGGGACCCGGTCCTCGATCTCGCCGCCGAGCTCGTCGCCATCGATTCGGTCAATCCGTCGCTCGTTCCCGGCGGCGCCGGCGAGGGAGCGATCGCGGGCGCAGTCGCCGAGCGGCTGCGCCGCTGGCGCATCGATGCGGAGGTCGTGGAGGCCGCGCCGGGGCGGCCCAACGTCGTCGGCGTCCTGGAGGGGGCCGCGCCGGGGCGGTCGCTCATGCTCTGCGGCCACCTCGACACCGTGGGCGTGGCGGGTATGGAGGCGCCCTTTCACCCGGTCGAACGCGAGGGACGGCTCTACGGCCGGGGAGCCCAGGACATGAAGGGGGGCCTGGCGGCGATCCTCGGCGCGGCGCAGGATCTCTCGCGCACCGGAGGCCTTCGGGCCGGCCGGCTGATCGTGGCCTGCGTCGCCGACGAGGAGCACGCCAGCGTCGGAGCGGAGGCGCTCACGCGAGAGTGGAAAGCCGACGCCGCGATTGTCGGGGAACCGACCGACTTGACGATCGCCACCGGCCACAAGGGATTCGCGTGGGTCGAGGTCGAGACTGGCGGCCGTGCGGCGCACGGGAGCCGCCCCTCCGAGGGGCGGGACGCAATCGTCAGGATGGGGCGCGTTCTGCGCCGTCTGGAGGATCTGGACCGCCGGCTGCAGGCGGCGCCGGCGCATCCTCTCCTGGGGACCGCGTCGCTGCACGCATCGCGGATCGAAGGAGGGCGGGAGCTCTCGACCTATCCGGACCGCTGCCTCCTCCAGGTCGAGCGGCGGACCGTTCTCGGCGAGTCGGAGGATGTCGCGGAAAGGGAGATCCTCGCGATCAGCGACGCTCTCCTTGCCGAGGATCCGACGTTCGTGGCCCGCGTCCGTCCGCTCTTCTCGCGGCCCGCCTACGAGACTCCGGCCGGGCACGAAATTGTGCCGGCGCTCGAGGCCGCCGTTGCGCAGGTCGGCCGCCCTGTCCGCCGCGGCGCCATGAGCTATTGGACGGACGCCGCGATTCTCGGGCGCGCCGGGATCCCGTCCGTGATCTTCGGCCCCGGGGGAATGGGCCTTCACGGTCTGGAGGAGTACGTGCGCACCGACGAGGTCATCGCCTGCCGGGATGCCCTGGCCGCGCTGGCGAGGTCGTTCTGCGCCGAAGCGGCGCCGGGGGCGCGATGACGCGGCTCCTGCTCCTGAGCAGCTCCGTTCTCTACGGCAGCGGCTACCTCGAGCATGCGGAGGCGGAGATCCGCGACATCCTGGGCGCGGTCCGGCGCGTGCTGTTCGTGCCCTACGCTCTCTTCGACCCAGTGGCTTATGCGCGTCGGGCCGGCGAACGCTTCGCCTCCTGGGGCT
>DATFTF010000201.1:0-2846 GCA_035262245.1 Thermoanaerobaculia bacterium | reverse complement strand
AACTTCGCGGTGACGATGCCGAGCGCGTCCTTCTCGTTCTGCACGATCTCGGCCGTGCCGCCCTCGGCATGGAACTCGTTGGTCAGAGTCCGCTGGTAGGGCGTCTCGCGGATCAGGGCCGCCGGCAGCCAGACGTAGGTCGTTCCGGAGAATTTCAGGACCTCGGCGCGCGTCGTCACCTCGAAGGTCCGCCAGGCTTCGGAAGCTCCGGCGGCTGCGGTCCTGGCGAAAAGGCCTCTTCTGGGGAAGGCGAGGGCTGCCGAGGCAACGCCGGCCGTCCTCAGGAAATCGCGGCGGTTCATAAAACACCTCTGCCGGGTGGTTTCGTCGATGCTCCCGGACAGCCGATACCCTATAACCGAACCGCGCCGAGGCAAAGGGCCGAAGGTACGGTCAGCCCCCCATGCGCCGGTGGCACTCTTCGAGGAACCAGAGCCCCGACCGCGGGAGGTCCGTCTCCAGGATCGCGTAGTCGGCGTCCGCCAGAGGGCTCTGGTAGGCCGCGAGGATGGCGCGCGCCCGCCGCTGGACGCCGCTCAAGTCGGTTCGCGGGTTCTTGAGATAGATGCCGATCCAGTAGCTCCGGTACGATCGCGCCCGCCGGATGTCCCGGATCTCTCCCCACGGAATGACCGCGCCCGGCAGGTGGAGTTCCGTCGCCGTCATGCGGACCACGATTCCGCGCCTCCCAAGCAGCAGGACGCCGCCCGCGACAGCGCCGATCCCGGTGACCGCGCAGAAAATCCGGAAGTTGCGCCCGCCCCGGTTCTGCGGGAGAACCGCGAGCACGCAGAAGGTCAGGCCGGCGAGAAGAACGATCGCGCCGTAGAGCGGGCTCATGCGGAGCTCGATGTCGCTGCGATCTGCCCGACCGACTGAACGCGGGCCGGCCCTCTGAGCGACGGGCGCAGCACCGCCCGGCGACTGGGGTACGGCGTCGCCTGCGTGCTTGGCCCTCCTCCTGGCCTCGTACTCCTCGCGGCTCCCAAAAGCCATGCGGGGCTCCCTTGTCCGGATTTACAGCTATGTTATCAGCGATCGGGTGGCGCCCGCCAGAGCCGGGTCAAACCTCTCCGAACGGCCTGATCGGGGCTGCGCCGAGGAGCGCCCGGCATGCCGACTCAACAATATATGTATTGTTTTGTGCCGGTTCCCGCGCACCTTCGCGCCCCGGAGGCTCGTCCCGGCGCCGGCGCCGCCCGCCCGTCGGCCCGGCCTTCCCAGGGAAAGGCTTCCCGGGGCGCGCGGATCGGGACTTGCCCGCAGGGGGCGGCCGGAGTTAACTTAGGACACGGAAGCGGCGGGCAGGCGGTTAGCGGAGACCCTATATGGCGAGTTTGATGACGACGATCACGGACGCCGTCGACGCCTTCGTCCGAAGGCTCGGCGGGCAGCGGCTGTGCGAGCACTGCCAGCAATGGGCCAAGAAACCGTATCAATCCGGCGACAAGTACTTCTGCGACAAGATCCACGCCTCCATCTACTTCAACAAGCAGCAGGAGGCGATGAAGAAAGCCGTGCAGAAGAAGCGGGAGGAGGAGCCGGGCTACCGGGGCTGAGGGGCTCCCCCTCCCCCGTGTCCGTCAGTTAGGCCGTCGCCCGATTCCCTCCCGGCCGGTCACGCGCCGCCGCGTCGCCGGCTTTCCCTCTCTCCGAGCCGCCCGGACCCGGGCCAGGATCGTCCGCGCCACATGCCGCGCGTCGCCCTTCTGCCCCATCGCTACGGAAGAATCGCTGCGAGGCCGGCCGCCACCGACGCGGCGACCCCGCCGTCCCGTCCGCGACCGTCGAGCTAGACCGCCACCGTATAGCGCGGCCGACTCCCATCGAAGAGAAGACCGGCGAAACAGCCGTCGAAATTCGGAGCCGCCTCTGCCGGACCGGTTCCCGTCTTGCCACCGAGCTGCCATCGCGTGCCGGCCAACGAGGAGTCCGCGCCTCGGCTGCTGCCGCGTGAGACGGCCTCCCGCATTGCCCGCTGGAGCCGCCCCGCAGTCTCCGTCTTCAAAAGCCCGACCCCTCCGAGGCCGATCGCTCTCAGGAAACGAGACACCTCGGGGAGTGTCACCAGCACGCGTCGCTCTCCAATCGACAGCGTCTCTCCCCACTCCACATCGCTGGCGCCGCCGAGTTCGAGCGCTCCCGGGAAGCGGCCGAGGCCCAGCCGCTCGAGCTCGGCCAGAGCCCGGGTAGCGCCCATCCGGCGTCGTATCCGGATGGCCATTTCCGCGCCTGGCCGATCCCATCCCTGGACCAGCAGCTCGTGCACCGTGACACGTCCGTGGCCGCTGTGAGCGAATGAGCCGTCGCCCATCCCGTGGTCCCACCACAGAGCGGCGGCGTAGAGCTTGATGAGCGACAGCGGAAGCACCGGAGCGCTCGGATCGCGGCCGGAACCGACCGAGGCAATCATGGCGCCGGTGCGAACGTCCAGGACCACGACCGCGCCGCGGGCCTGGGAGTCCTCGAGAAGCCGAAGGACGCGCCCTTCGATATCGGACCGCGTCGCGGCCTGGGCCAGCGGCGACAGGCGTATGGCCGCCGTCAGGACGAGCAGAACCGGTCTCAGAGAGATCCGGAGCGCGGGCCTCCAGCGAGGCGACCGCGGCGGCATCGTCGCGCGCGGGCTCGTTGCGTCACCAGACTCGGACTCTGGCGGCGGGCGCGAGGTAGAGCCTCTGGCCCGGCTCGACGCGGAAGGCGTCGTACCACGCGTCGATGTTGCGAACCGTGTCGGCGCGGTACTGCCCGGGCGCATGGCCGTCGGTCATCAATTGCATGCGCTGGAGCTCCGGGCGCATCTTGGTGCGCCAGGCCTGCCCGAACGAGAGAAAGAATCTCTGGTC
>DATFTF010000200.1:0-2292 GCA_035262245.1 Thermoanaerobaculia bacterium | reverse complement strand
TCCGGCTTCGCGGCGCCGCCCTCCACGTGGATCCGTGCGTTCCGCGGGCCTGGTGCGGTTACCGGCTCACTTTCCGCTACCACTCCTCCCGCTACGAGCTGGTGGTCGAGAACCCGCATGGCGCGACCTGCGGCGTCGCTTCCGTCGAGGTTGATGCAATGCTGCTTCCGGGAGGAGCACGGGAGATTCCGCTCACCGATGACGGACGAACGCATCGGATCCGGGTGGTGCTGGGAGCGACGGAAGACCCGGGCCGGGAAACGGGAAACGGGAAACGATAAACGAAGGACTGCCAGTCATCCCTTTTCCCTTTTCCGTTTTCCGCTTTCCGGTCTAGGATCCTCTCTTCCATGAAACGCGCCCTTCTCGCCGTCGCCGTGCTCGCATTGTGCGCGCCGGTGTTCTCGCTTTCGTCGGGTCCTGGAACGGCGTTGCCGCCTCCCTCGACCGGCGGAATCACGGCGGTCGAGCT
This sequence comes from Thermoanaerobaculia bacterium, assembly GCA_035262245.1. Lineage (GTDB taxonomy): Bacteria > Acidobacteriota > Thermoanaerobaculia > UBA5066 > Gp7-AA6 > DATFTF01. Next base: position 1,820 of record DATFTF010000200.1, on the reverse strand, counting down.
CGCCCTGAAGAAGCTGACGACGAACAAGCGGGTTCTCGTCATCGGCGCCCATCCCGACGACGAAAACACCTCTCTCCTGGCTCTGGTCGCGCGCGGCATGGGAGGCGAGGCCGCTTATCTGTCCCTCTCGCGGGGAGAAGGGGGACAGAACTTGATCGGCGAGGAGCTCGGAGTCGGGCTCGGACTGATCCGCACCCAGGAGCTCGCCGCGGCGCGCCGCCTCGACGGCGCGCGGCAGTACTTCACCCGAGCCTACGACTTCGGCTTTTCCAGGTCGCTCGACGAAGCGCTGCGCTTCTGGCCCAAGCAGGAGATCCTGAGAGACGCGGTCCGCGTGGTTCGGCGTTTTCGGCCACAGGTCGTTTTCGCCACCTTCACCGGGACTCCGCGAGATGGACACGGCCAGCATCAGGAATCGGGAGTGATCGCCCGGGAGGTCTTCCGCGCGGCCGGCGATCCGGCCGCCTTCCCCGAGCTCGCCGCCGAAGGGCTCCCGCCCTGGAAGCCCGCAACGCTGGTCCGTTCCAACTGGTTCGACGATACCCACGGCATCAAGCTTTCCACCGGCGAAGTCGATCCGCTGACGGGCCGTTCCTACAATCAGATCGCCATGGCCGGACGGAGCCTGCACCGCTCGCAGGAGATGGGCCGGGTGCAGCCACTGGGGCCGAGCGAGACCGGCGCGATCTGGGAGGCCGGCGGCGCGGGTGAGGGCGCCGCGGACCTCTTCGCGGGCGTCGACACGCGGCTGGCCGGGATCGCCGACGGCGTGGCCGACGCCGACCGGCGAGCGCAGATGCGGGATCGGCTGTCGACCGTCGAGCGGCTGGCGGAAACGGCGAGAACCCGGCTGGCCCCGGACCGCCTCGCCGTGATCGTTCCCGACCTGTCCGCCGCGCTCTCCGCCCTGCGCGGCGCGCGGCAGCTCGTCCGCGCCGACGTCGCCGATGAGGCCGCCGCGGCGGCGATCCTCGACGAGAAGATCGAAGCCGCAGAGACCGCCCTGGCCGCCGCGGCCGGCGTGGCCATCGACGCGCTCGCCGATGGGGAGATTGCCGCGCCCAACGGCGCCTTCGCCGTCACCGTCTCCCTGTTCAACGCCGGGCAGGAGGCCGCGAGCGTGGATTCGGTCTCGCTCGAGAGTCCCGACGGATGGACCGTGGCGGCTCCGACGTCGCCGTCACCGGACAGCGTGGGGGCCGGTGCGCTCCAGGAGTGGAAACTGACAGCCACGGTGCCGGCAGGCGCGCTCCCGACAGTCCCGTACTTTCTGAAGAAGCCGCTCCAGGGCGACCTGTACGACTGGAGCGACGTGCCGGCCGCGGTGCGGGGCGAGCCCTTGCAGCCGCCTCCGCTTTCCGCCGACGTGGCCGTCCGAATCGCCGGAGAACGGGTGGTTCTGCGAAGAGAGGTCACCTACCGTTTTCGCAACGAGGAGTTCGGAGAGATCCGCCACTCGCTGCGCGCCGTTGCGGAAGCCGAAGTGTCCGTGGAGCCCGATCTGGTGGTTTGGTCGACGGAGCAGAAAGAGCGCCGGGCTCTTCACGTGACCATCGTCTCGCACGCCCGCCGCCCGCTTCCGGGAAAGGTCGAAGTCGCCGCTCCGCCCGGCTGGTCGGCCGGCCCTCCGCTCGCATTCAGTCTGGCGGCTTCCGGGGACAAGTCCTCCTTCGAGGTCCCCTTGACCGCCTCTTCCTCGGCGCGCCCAGGGAAGTACGACGTGTCCGTCACCGCGCGGCTCGAGGACGGGAAGACCTATTCGTCATCGGTCCAGATCATCGACTATCAGCACATCCGGCCGACGCCAATGCCCAGGACCT
>DATFTF010000199.1:0-3734 GCA_035262245.1 Thermoanaerobaculia bacterium | reverse complement strand
CCGTGCGTGTCGCGACCGAGATGGTCGAGGAGGGATTGATCTCCGAGGACGAGGCGCTGGAGCGGGTGGAGCCGGAACAGCTGGTCCAGCTTCTGGCCCCCGTTTTCGACGCGAAGGAGAAGAGCTCCGCTGTTGCCAGCGGAAGGCTGCTGGGCAAGGGGCTTCCCGCCGGACCGGGAGCCGCGTGCGGCCGAATCGCCCTGACGGCGAAGAAGGCGGTGGCCATGGCCGGGGAGGGGGAGCCGGTCGTCCTGGTGCGCGAAGAGACGTCGCCCGAGGACATCGCCGGGATGCACGCGGCGGCGGGGATCCTGACCACCCGGGGCGGCGCGACCTCCCACGCGGCGGTGGTCGCCCGCGGCATGGGGAAGACCTGCGTCGTGGGCGCGGGCGACGTCACTGTCGACGAGCCGCGCCGGGAGGTCCGGGCCAAGGGGCAGAAGGCGTCCGAGGGAGACTGGATCTCCATCGACGGGACGACCGGCGAGGTGCTTCTCGGACGGCTGGCCACGCGGCCCTCGGAGGTCCTCCAGGTCGCATTGGAGAAGACCCTCGACCCGAGCAAGTCCGCGGTCTACCGGTCCTTCGAAAAGATCCTGACCTGGGCCGACCGGCGGCGCCGTCTCGGGATCCGAGCCAACGCCGACACGCCCACGGACGCGCGAGTGGCGGTTGTCTTCGGCGCGCAGGGCATCGGGCTGTGCCGGACCGAGCACATGTTCTTCGAGGAGCGGCGCATCCTGGCGGTGCGCGAAATGATTCTCGCGGAAACGCAGGAGGGGCGGCGCTCGGCGCTGGCCAAGATTTTGCCGATGCAGCGCCAGGACTTCGTCGGCATCTTCCGCGAAATGGGGGACCGGCCGGTGACCATCCGGCTCCTCGATCCGCCGCTCCACGAGTTTCTGCCCAACGAAGAGGATGCCGTGGCCCGGACGGCGGCGGAGCTGAAGGTCCCGGCGGAGAAGGTCCGGGAGCGCGTCCGGCAGCTCCACGAAGCCAACCCCATGCTCGGCCACCGCGGCTGCCGACTGGGCATCACGCACCCCGAGATCTACGAGACGCAGGTGCGGGGCATCTTCGAGGCCGCGGCGGAGGTGGTGAAGGGCGGGGGCCATCCGCACCCCGAGGTCATGATCCCGCTGGTCGGCACGCAAGCGGAGTTTGACCGCCTGAAGGTCCTGGTCGACGAGACGGCGAGGAAAGTCGAAGGAGAGACTGGACAGCCCATTGCATACACGGTGGGGACCATGATCGAGATCCCGCGCGCAGCGCTTCAGGCAGGGCGGATCGCCGAGAAGTGCGACTTCTTCTCTTTCGGGACCAACGATCTGACGCAGATGACCTTCGGCTACTCGCGCGACGACGCGGCCTCCTTTCTGCCCGCCTACATCGAATCCGGAATCCTTTCCGACGACCCCTTCGCCAGCCTCGACCAGTCCGGCGTCGGAGAGCTGGTAGCGGTGGCCACCGAGCGAGGGCGCAAGACCCGGCCGAAGCTCAAGGTCGGCGTCTGCGGCGAGCACGGCGGGGACCCGCGCTCGATCGATTTCTTCCATAAGACCGGCCTCGACTACGTCTCCTGCTCGCCGTTCCGCGTTCCCGTCGCCCGTCTCGCCGCCGCCCGCGCGGCGATGGCGGAGGGTAAGGAGTCTGTGTCGTCGACGGCCTAAAAAAGAATCGGGTGATTTGGTGATCGGGTGATCGGGTGATCGGGTGATTTCGTCGAGAGAGTGGACCTGGCCGGAAACATCACCCGATGACCCGATGACCCGATGACCCGATGATCCGATTGCTTGTTGCCGCTCTGATGATGACGGCCAAACCGGATCCGCCAGCCGATCTCATCCTCATCTCGGCCAAGATCTGGACCGGTGATCCGGCGCACCCCGAGGCGCAGGCGCTGGCGGCGCGCGGCGGACGGATCGTGGCCGTCGGGAGAAACGCCGAGGTCGAGCCGTGGCGCGGCGAGAAGACGCGGGTGGTCGACGCGCACGGGCGTCGCGTGGTCCCCGGGTTCATCGACTCGCACACTCACATGACCGGCGGCGGCCTCAACCTCCTGGCGATCGATCTGCGTCACACGCGGGATCCCGCCGATTTCACTCGGCAGCTCGCAGCGTTTGCGCGCACGCTTTCCCCGGGCGTCTGGCTGACGGACGGCGCCTGGGACCATGAGCAGTGGAGCCCGCCGCAGCTGCCGACCAAGGAGACGCTCGATCCGGCGACCGCAGACAATCCGACATGCCTTTCCCGGCAGGACGGACACATGATGGTCTGCAACTCGATCGCTCTGAAGCTGGCGCGGATCGGCCGGGAGACGCCCGACCCGCCCGGCGGCGTGATCGTTCGGGATGCCTCGGGTGAGCCGACGGGGATTCTCAAGGACGCGGCGATGGATGCGATCTCCGAAGTCCGTCCCGCACGCACGGCGGAGGAGCTTCTCGCGGCCCTGCGCGCGGCGATGACCCTGGCGGCCTCGGTCGGCGTCACCTCGGTGCAGGACCTTCCGGGAACGCCGGGCGACTTCGACGCCTGGGCCCGGCTGCGGGACCTCGGTCAACTGACCGTGCGCGTCGCCTATCGCCCCCTGCTCACCGAGTGGAAGAAGGCCGGCGCCCTGCGGCGCGACACGAAGAACGACGAGTGGCTACGCGTGGCCGGGGTAAAGGCTTTCATGGACGGCTCCCTGGGGTCCTCGACCGCGCTCTTCTTCGAGCCCTACTCCGACGATCCGAAGAACTCGGGTGTCTACGCTTCGGAGGCCATTCCGCTCTCCCGCATGGAGGAGAGAATCGCCGCGGCCGACCGCGCCGGCCTCCAGGTGGTGGTCCATGCCATCGGGGACCGAGCGAACGCCGAGATCCTCGATCTCTTCGAGCGCGTGGCGAAAGGCAACGGCCCCCGGGATCGGCGCTTCCGCGTCGAGCACGCCCAGCACCTGCGGTCCGCGGACATTCCTCGGTTTGCGCGTCTGGGAGTCATCGCCTCGGTGCAGCCGTACCACGCCGTGGACGACGGCCGCTGGGCAGAGACCAGTATCGGCCGAGACCGCTGCAAGACGACCTATCCCTTCCGCGCCCTTCTCGATTCCGGCGCTCGCCTGGCCTTCGGTTCCGACTGGGACGTGGCTCCGCTGTCTCCCATCCTCGGAATCGACGCGGCGGTCACGCGGCGCACGACCGACGGCAAGAACCCCAAGGGATGGTTTCCCGAGCAGCGGATCGGGGTAGAGCAGGCCCTGCGCGCCTACACCGGGGACGCGGCCTACGCGGCCTTCGAGGAGGCCGAGAAGGGAACGCTCGCCGTGGGACGTCTGGCGGACTTCGTCATTCTGTCCCGGGACATCCTGACCATCGATCCTCGGGAGATCGTCCAGACCCGGGTCGATGCCACGGCGGTCGGCGGCCGAATCGTCTACGAGAGGAAGTCGAAGTAGACTGACTCGCCGTGTCCAGGATCCATCGGCTCGCCGGCCCGGTGATCGACCGCATCGCCGCCGGGGAAGTCGTCGAGAGACCGGCTTCCGCCGTCAAGGAGCTGGTCGAGAACGCCCTGGACGCCGGCGCCTCGCGCGTCGACGTCGAGCTGGACGGCGGAGGCATTGCTCGGATCCTCGTTCGGGACGACGGCTCGGGAATGACGCCCGAGGACGCCCGCCTCTGCCTCGAACGTCACGCCACCTCCAAGATCGCGACGGACGCGGACTTGCGGTCGGTGTCGAGCTACGGCTTTCG
>DATFTF010000198.1:0-3300 GCA_035262245.1 Thermoanaerobaculia bacterium | reverse complement strand
ACGTAGTCGATCATCCTGTCGGTGATTCCGGGGCAGACGCCAATCCAGAAAGACCGCTCCATAACAATATCTGTATTGTGAAGACTCCCCGCCACCCGGTGAGGCAGCCCCTGGTAGGCGGGCTGGCGGAGAATGTTGCCGGCGAAGATCTGCCGGGTCGCGACGCGCCGCGATTCCAGGTGACGGACGACTTCCCGGCGGGAGAAGGGAGCCTGCGGCTGCAAGGTGAGCGGGAAACCGAACCAGGCGGGCTCGCTGCCGGGCGTCGCCGCCGGGAGGATCAGGTGTTCCGAAAGCGGCGCCAGCCCCTCCGCGAGCCGGGTCCAGTTGCGCCGGCGCGCGGCGATGAAGCGGGGGAGCTTCTTCAACTGCGCGACGCCCACGGCGGCCTGGAGGTCGGTCGCCTTCAGGTTGTATCCGACGTGAGAGTAGATGTACTTGTGGTCGTAGCCCGCCGGCAGCTCTCCCAGCTGCCAGTCGAAACGCTTGCCGCACGTGTCGGCCTTGCCCGGATCGCACCAGCAGTCGCGGCCCCAGTCGCGAAACGACGCGGCGATCTTCTTCAGAAGCGGCTGATCGGTGGCGACGGCTCCTCCTTCCCCCATCGTGATGTGGTGGGCGGGATAGAAGCTGAACGTCGAGAAATCGCCGAAGGTCCCGGTGAGGCGTCCCCTGTAAAGCGACCCCAGAGCATCGCAATTGTCCTCGATGAGCCAGAGGCCCTTTTCCCGGGCGATCGCGGTCACACCGTCGAGGTCGTACGGATTTCCGAGCGTGTGGGCCAGGAAGATCGCCTTTGTCCGAGCACCGACGGCCTCGGCCACGCGCGCGGCCGGCGCATCGTAGGTGGGAAGGTCGATGTCCACGAAGACCGGGACCAGACCATTCTGATGGATGGGGTTGACGGTCGTCGGGAAGCCTGCGGCGGCGGTGATGACCTCGTCTCCGGGCCTCAGACGGCGGTCGGACAGCTCCGAGGCAGTGAGTGAAGACAGCGCCAGGAGGTTGGCCGAGGATCCCGAGTTGCAGAGGAGACAGGCTCGCAGGCTGAGGAGCTTAGCGAGAGCACGCTCGAACTCTGAGGCGAACCGGCCGGCGGTGAGCCAGAAGTCGAGCGACGCGTCGACGAGAGTCGTCACGTCGTCTCCGTCGAAGACGCGCCCGGAGACCGGGACAGGAGTTTCCCCCGGCACGAAGGGGCGCTCCAGCCACTCTTCCGCAGCGAAATCGCCGACCAGGTCGAGGATCCGCTTGCGCAGCTCCTCGGTGGTCATGGAGCCCTCTCCAGCCGCCGGCGGTACCAGTCGATTGTCTCGGTCAGGCCGGTCTCCAGCGTCCACTTCGGCTCCCAGCCGAGCAGGCGTCCGGCCTTGGAGCTGTCCAGGTGCTGGTCGCGGATCTCGGCGCGGGCCCGGTTCTCGATGACCGGCTCCAGCGCTTCGCGCCCGGCCAGGCGCAGGATCGCGCCCGCCACTTCGAGAACCGTCGAGGACTTGGAGGGACCGAAGTTGAAGGCCTCACCACGAATGTCGGGAAGGTCGATGCGCTCGGCCATGGCGAGATAGGCGTCGACGGCGTCGGCCACGTAGACGTAATCGCGGCGGTAGTGGCCGTCCGAGCGGATCACGGGCCGCTGGCCGGCCAGCGCCGACCGGATCGTTCCGGGAATGAGACGGTTCCAGTTCAGGTCCCCGCCGCCGTAAATGTTCCCGCAGCGGGCGACCACCACCGGCAGCTCGTAGGTCTGCGCATAGCAGCCAGCCAGCAGGTCCGTGCAGCTCTTGGAGACGTCATAGGGATGGCGGCCGCGGGCGGGCATCTCTTCCGTATACGGCAGGACGGCCGACTCTCCGTAGGCCTTGTCGCTGGAGGCCACGACGATGCGGGCAACCACATCCGCATGCCGCCGGCACGCCTCGAAGAGAGTGTACGAGCCCCGGATGTTGGTCTCGAAAGTGGCATAGGGACTACGGTATCCGATGCCTACCTGGGTCTGGGCCCCGAGGTGAAAGACAGTCTCCGCTTCGTGCTCGACCACAGCACGCTCCACGTCCTCGACCGATTCGAGCCGGCCCGAGACGACACGGCAGGAGTCGATGGCCCGTGATCGGATGAGCTCGGACTCCGGATCCCAGTCCCGCACGAGCGCCGCAACGCGCGCTCCCAGGCGGGTCAGGCGGGGCACCAGCGCGGACCCCACCAGTCCGGTCGCGCCGGTGACAAGAACGCTGCGGTCTTTCCAGAAGCTCATTTCCACAGCTTCCATGGGGCCTTTCCCGAGGTCCACAGCTCCTCGAGAAGGCGCTTCTCCCTCAACGTATCCATCGGCTGCCAGAACCCGTCGTGCCGGTAGGCCATCAACTCGCCCCGCGCGGAGAGGGCGTTCAAGGGCTCGAACTCCCACAGCGTGTCGTCGCCGGCGATCAGATCGAGGACCGCCGGCTCGAGCACGAAGAAACCGCCGTTGATCCATCCCTCGCCGACCTGCGGCTTCTCGGCGAACGCCGCGACCCGGTCTCCCTCCAGCACCAGCGCTCCGAAGCGCCCGGGGGGACGGACTGCGGTGATCGTCGCGAGCTTTCTGTGCGCCCGGTGGAAAGCGACGAGGGCCTTCAGATCGATGTCCGCGACGCCGTCGCCGTAGGTCATCATGAACCGTTCCCCGCCGATCCACGGCGCGAGCCGGCGCAAGCGGCCGCCGGTTTGCGTGGTCAAGCCGGTGTCGATCAGGTGAACGGTCCAATCCGGCGAAGATGCCGTGTGGATCTGGTTTTCGCCGCGTCCCAGCCGGACGGTCACGTCGGCATTGCGGGCGTAAAAGTTTAGGAAGTAGTCCTTGACGACGTTGCCCTTGTATCCCAAGGCGACCAGGAACTCCGAGAAGCCGTGGAAGGAGTACATCTGCATGATGTGCCAGAGGATCGGGTGTTCGCCGATCTCCAGCATCGGCTTGGGCTTGAGGACGGTCTCCTCGGAGAGGCGGGTTCCGGCTCCGCCGGCCAGTATAATTGTCTTCATGAAGTCTCTGAGCGGCGCTGCGCCCGCGTTCAGAGATTGTAGCAACCCTCCAGAAACCCCCGGTTCGGAGGGGCACTTCGCCCAAGACGGGGGCGCTCCGCGGCTGGATCCCGAGCCGATGAGGAGACCGTTCCGCAACCGCTTCGTCCGGTTCGTCCTCGTCGGAGGCTTGAACACGCTCTTCGGATACGGCGTGTTCACGATTTGCATTCTCGTCGGGCTTCCCTATCCAGTCTCGGCGTTGATCTCGACCGTGCTCGGTGTGCTCTTCAACTTCAAGAG
>DATFTF010000197.1:0-2172 GCA_035262245.1 Thermoanaerobaculia bacterium | reverse complement strand
GGTTCGGCGCGCTTCCAGCCGGCGCCGTCGCGGCCGCGGTCTTTGAGCGCAAGTCCACGACCTCGAAGCCCGAGATGGTCTGCTTCTTTCCGTTGTCGTAGATCTCGAAGTCCGCCTTGGTCAGGCCGGCCAGCGGCATTCCGTCCTTGCCCAGGACGTTGACCGGAATCTCGATGACCGTCGCGCCCGTCGATTCGCGGACGATGCCCTGGTCGGTTTTCTTGTCGGTCTGAGCGGGCGCGGCGAGCGAGGACGCGAGCAGAGCCACGGCGGTGGCCAGAGTTGTGGTTCGCATGCGCATAGCCTACCTCTGCTGCCGGTCGAGGGGTCAACGAGGGAAGCCTGGAGCTCGATTGCCGGGAGGACTCGGCCTCCCCGCGCGTGGCGGCGTCGACCGGCCGCAGCGGGAGGATTAAGGTCCGGCGGGGGTCCACCCGGTGTCGAGCGCAGAAGGAGCGACCGCTCGAGGGACGAAGTCCTCGTTGTCGAAGACGAAGGGGTCGTCCGCTTCCGTTACGGGTCGGCAGTCAGGCCGCCTTCAGCCACCTCCAGATCTCGGGAATCGTCGGGCGCTTGCCGTAGATCAGGATCCCGACCCGGAAGATCTTGGCCGTCAGGGCGAACAATATATATATTGTGCCCACGGAGAGCGCCACGGAAAGCGCGATCTGCCAGAGCGGGGGCTCGGACGCCAGAACTCTCAAGAACATGGTGATCGGCGTGAAGACCGGCACCAGCGAAAGCGCCACGGCGAAGCGGGACTCGGGGCTCTGGAGGATGGGCATGGCCAGGATCCAGGGGACCATGAGGACCAGGATGAGCGGCGCGAGCATCTGCTGGGCCTCCTTCTCCGAGTTGGAAACCGCGCCGGCCGCCGCGTAGAGACAGGCGTAGATGAGATAGCCCAGGACGTAGAAGATGAAGAAGAAGGCGACCGTCCGGGCGCTGATGTATCGCAGGGGATCGATCCCGATGCCCCCAAGCGAACCGAGCCCGCCGGCCACTCCCACGGCGCCGGCGGCCATGGCCATCCAGATGCCGACCTGGGTCAGCCCCGCCGCGGCGAGCCCCAGCACCTTCCCCGAGAGGAGCTCCAGCGCCGACATGGACGAAATGAGGATCTCCACGACGCGGTCGGACTTCTCGGCGACCACGCCGCGCATGATCTCCTGCCCGTAGATGATCATGGGCAGGAGCAGCAGGAGCACGAAGACGAAGGCGCCCAGGAACTCCAGATCCCCGCGCCCGCGTTTGGATCCCGAGGGCGAGACCTGGACTCCTTCGGTGACCGCGGACTGGAGGAGTCGCTCGATCTCCGCGGCAGAGACCCCGCGATTCTCCAGCCTCCGGCGGACCAGGGCACGGTTGACGATCCGGTTCATCCGCTCCTGGGTGATGAAGTCGACCGAGGCGCGCGTGTAGTAGGTCAGCTTGACTCCGGGGTTCTCCAGAGCGCCGGCCGGGACGTAGAAGACGCCGTCAAAATGCGCGGCGCCGGTCCCGGCCGCGGTCTGGAGCCGAGCCACGGTCTCTCGCAGCGTGGTCTCGACTTCCCGGCCCGGGGCCACGTATTCGATCGCCAGGGCGCTCGCGGCTTGCGCGCGCCTGCGCCGGCCCGGCCCCGAGCCGTCGCCGGAAGATCCGGGCAGCGCCGTCTCGTGTTCCCGCTCGGATTCGACGTCGGCAGCGAGGGCGCCGGTGCCATCCACCAGCGCAACGCGCTTGGCGCCGAGGCCCTTCAAGGAGGCGAGCGCGGGCACCACGATCAGGCCGGCCATGAGAAACGGGGCGAGCACGGTCAGGATGAGAAACGACTTCTTGCGCACGACCTGCAGATACTCGCGCTTGAATACGGCGAGCGCTCTCACGACGCGGCTTCCGCGGCGAGCGTCTCGGCGCCGACCTGGTCGATGAAGATCTCCTCCAGCGACGGCGCGGCGACCTCGAAGCGCGTCAGGCGCAGCCGCGGCAGCAGAAACGCGAGCGTCTCCTGCGGGTCCGCGCCGGACGCCAGGCGCAGCTCCGCGGTATGGCCGTGGACGGTGGCCCGTTCCACGCCCGGAGCGGCATGCACCGTGGCGCCGTCTCCCGAAAAGCCGACGTGCAGAGTGTTCTGGCCGAAGGAGGAACGAACCGTCTCGATCTCTCCGGCGAGCACCACCCTTCCGGCGT
>DATFTF010000196.1:0-15004 GCA_035262245.1 Thermoanaerobaculia bacterium | reverse complement strand
GAAGATTGAGCTCCTCGGCCGTTGGAACGCGCGACGGAATGAGCCGGAAAACCGCGGCCGAGCCGCGCTCCTGGCGGAACAGATTCACGCGAAACCGGGCCTGCGAACCCATCTGGTAGGCGAAGTCCACGTCCCCGGTTTCCTGGAACGAGGCCCAGATCCGGGGCGGAGCGATCGGTCCGACCAGATTGTAGAAGTCCCCTTCGCCCAGCGACCGGTAGCGGATCCGCTCGAGCTCTCCGTCCAGCCGCAGGACCGGCGGCGACCCGACCGCCAGATGCAGGTCGGAGCCGTTGCGCTTGGGAAGGACCGAGAGAAAGCGATCGATGCGGTTGGCGCCGACCGAAAGGATGTCGATCTCGCCGATCTGGATCGTCTTCTCGCCGGGCTGCGGGGTCGGAGTCGGAGTCTGGGCGCTCACGGGGTCCTGGGCGCTCATGCGACGACCTCCTCCGCCGCCAGAAGGCCTTCGAATGCCTCCTTGCGCTGGGCCCGGTCGTAGCCGACGCGGGGCTCGATGATCCCCTCGTTGACCAGGTTCAGCAGGGCGTTGTCCATGAGCACCATACCCGACGCGGCCCCGGTCTGCATGGCGGTCGGGATCTGGAAGGTCTTGCCTTCCCGGATCAGCCCGGCGACGTTGGGGGTGTTGCGGAGGATCTCGAAGGCGGCGACGCGCCCGGCGCCGTCCCGACGCGGCAGGAGAGTCTGGGAGACGACCGCCTTCAGGGAGTCGGCGATCATGAGACGGATCTGGGCCTGCTGGTCGGGTGGGAACGCGTTGATGATGCGGTCCACGGTGGCCGGCGCGGTGGTCGTGTGCAGCGTGGCCAGGACCAGGTGCCCGGTTTCCGACGCGGTGATGGCCAGGGAAATCGTCTCCAGATCCCGCATCTCGCCGACCAGAATCACATCGGGATCCTCGCGCAGCGCCTGACGCAGCGCCTTGGCGAAGGAAGAGGAATGCGAGGGGACCTCCCGCTGATTGATCAGCGCCTCGCGGCTCATGTGCACGTACTCGATCGGATCCTCGATGGTGATGACGTGCGAGCGCTGCCGGTCGTTGATGTGATCGACCAGAGCGGCCAGAGTCGTCGTCTTGCCGCAGCCCGCCGGCCCGGTCACGAGAACCAGACCCTGCGAAAGCTGCGTGACTTCCCAGACGCTCTCCGGAAGGCCGACGTCGGTCAGGTTCGGGACGTCGTAGGGGACGACGCGGAAGACCGCCTTCAATCCTTTGCGCTCGTAGAAAACGTTGGTGCGAAAGCGGCCGTACTCGGCGTGTTTGTAACAGAAGTCGACCTGCCGGGCGGTGCGCAGCTGTTCGCCCTGCGCCGAAGCCAGGATCGGCAGCATCAGTTTCTCCGCCCGTTCCGGGGTCGTCTCCGGAGCGGGCAGCGGCTGGAGACGGCCGTGAATGCGCACGTGGGGCGGAACTCCCGCGGCCACGTGCAGATCGGACGCCCCAACGGCCCGGGCGTGGCGCAGGAGCTCCTCGATGGAGGGATCCGGCGTGGCGGCGAAGTCGATCGGAGCGAACATGCGGTTCGAGCCCGGACCGCTGTCCGCCTCCGTCTGGTTTCGTGCCGCCAGGAGCCGCACCGCTTTGTCCCGAACCAGAGGATCCGGATCCGCGCGGGTGATCGATTCGAGCAGGCCTGCGATGCGCGGGTCGTTGATCCGGGCGAAGGCGTCCAGGATCTCCAGGCGCAGATCCTTAGTCCCCTTCTTGTAGGCCTCCAGGAGCGCGGGCAGCGCCTCCGCGGCGCCCCAGATGCCCAGAGCATTGGCGGCGGTGATGTCCGACTCCGGGTCGCTCAAGAGCTTCAACAGCGGCGGCAGGGAGCGCGGGTCGCGAATCTTGGCCAGCACCTGGGCCGCGCGGTCCCGCAGCCACCATTCGCTCCCTTGCAGAAAACGCACGCAGTGGGGGACCACCTCGGGCGACTCGATGGTGACGGCGATCGAGGCGGCCAGCATCGCGATGTCGGGATCGGGATCTTCGTCGCGCTGCAGAAAAGCCCGGATGTAATCCGACCCCAGCTCCTCGAGCGCGCTGACCGCGCGTTCGCGGTCCGGTCCATAGATCGTGCCGAACGTGCTCAGAAAGGCGTCGGCCACGCGCAGAGGATCCTGGGTGGCCAGAATGCGGGAGGCCAGCTGGCGGACCTTGGGGTTCAAGTCGGTCAGAAGCGGAAGGATCAGCTCGTTCCAGCGAGTGTCGGCCCGCGCGAGAAGCGGCGTCAGCGTGGCGATGGCGGCGTCCTTGATCCGGGACGAGTCGTGCCGGCAGTGCCGCAGCAGAGCCTCGATCTGCCCTTCGTCCGGAAATCTCATGAGGACCTGGATGGCGCGGAAACGCAGATTCTCGTCGTTGTCGTCCAGGGCCTTCAGCGCGAGCGGGGCGGCCTTGGCAGAGCTGGTGGCTTCGACGATGGCGAAGGCCTTTCGCCGCACCGCGACCGACGGTGAGGTGAGCGCCTCGGCCAGCCAGGGAAGGACCTGCTCGCTCGGGTTGCGCTTCAACCACTCCAGCGCGGCGTCGACGACGTTGGGATTGGGGTGGGCCAGAAAATCCTTGATGCGCGAGACGAAGGTCGGCCCGGCCAGCCACTCGATCGCCTGCATGGCCAGACGGCGCAGGGTCTCGGTGCGCGACGCGAGGATCGGAAAGAGCGCCTCGGCCCCCTCGTCGAAGGGAAAACGTTGCAGGATCTCCAGACCCGCCTGGCGCAGGTGGCCGTCGGGATCCAGGCACATCCAGGTGATGTCTTCGGGCTTGAGGGCCTCAACGGCGGCGACACGGCGCAGCAGGTCGCCGCGCTCCGCGTCGGTTTTCCAGGAGTGCGCGCGGAGCTTGCCCAGGATCGCTCGGGCTTCCGAGGGAAGAGAGTGGCGCCGTTTTCCCCACATCTCGATTTGTGTCCAGTTTCGAAAGTGTACGACAGGCGAGGTTGTCCACCCGCGAGACGGTCTCGGTCGCCCGCAGGAGAGCCCCGCCGCGGACGGCCGAGGTGTTACCGGGAGTAACGAGGAGGGACGCGGCCGGCGCCGCCCCGCGAGACGGCGGCCATTCTAATTACTCCATCCGTGTGACTTAGCGACGGGAGCGGGGGGCGGCACAGGAATCGCTCAGAAGGGGCGCACATGTTCCATGTCCATTCGAGTTGTCTCGTGCCCGCGGGGGCGGCGCGGGGCAAGGGTGTGTTGCGCGATCGAGAGCAAGGCGTGACGCTGGTCGAGCTTTTGATCGCGCTTGCCTTGCTCGCATTCATCCTCCTCGGAATCGTGCCCCTCTTCCTCTCCAGCGTGAAGTCCAACTACTCGGGCAACGAGTACACCAGCATCAACATGCTCGCGCGCGACAAGCTCGAGGAGCTTCAGAACCTGCCCATGAGTTCGCCCGAATTGGCCGAGGGCGCTCACGCCAACGATCTGCCGGCTTTCGTGGCGGATCCCAAGAGCGGGGTCCCGTACGTCTCCACGACCCCGGGCGCCGTGCCCAACCCGTTCCAGAGAACCTGGCAGGTCACCACCTTCAAGCTCCCGCAAACCGCCGCCGTCCCCAACGTGACTCCCTTCGTTCCCACTCCCGCGGCGGGCGTCGGAACGTGCCCGACCCCCACGCAGCTGGGCTGCTACGACTACAAGCAGATCGACGTCACCGTGGTCACCGATCCGGGTCACCTGGGGATCGGCTCGCGCCGGGTCATGGTCAGCGGCTACGTTCAGAATCCGAACTTCAACGTCGCGCCGCCGACGCCGACGTCGGCCCCGATCCCCACACCGACGCCATGACCCAGCGCTCCCATTCCCGCGCCTCCGCCGGCTTCACGCTGATCGAGATGATCGTCGTGACGCTGCTCCTGGCGATCGCCATGCTGGGCATCCTCGCCGTGTTCGACGCGAGCGCCCGCATCAACAAGAGCGAGTCGGAGGTCGCCGACGCGCAGGGGAACGTCCGCTTCGGCGTCTACCAGATGACCCGGGTCATCCGCATGGCGGGCGCGGGCGGCCTGCACGTGGGCCAGGCGATCGTGACCCAGACGCCGGCGGGCCTGCTCGGCATCACGGCCAGCAAGCAGTACGACAACGTCAACGGCGTCACCATCACGGACATCAACAGCGTCGGCCACACCGTCCGCAACGGAACGGACATGATCGAGGTGCGCGGCGTGATCCTCTCGCCCCTCTACAGCCTCCTCGGCAACGGCTGCGGCGGCTGCAATGGCGCATCCGCCAGCCTCGCGATCCCCGACCAGGTCAACAACGCCCAGCTACCGGCGGGGCTTCATTACAACAACGACGACACGAATCGGCCTCAGTTCAACGCGACCGTGGCCTACACCTCCACAGTCACCGCCGCGTCTCCGATGTTCTTCCTCGTCGCTTCCGGAGAGGACCAGTCCATCGGCTGCTCGACCCCGCCGGCGTTTCCGCGGTATCCCCTGCCGATTTACAACGTCGCAGTCCTGAAGTCCGCCGCGACGCGAGCGGGAAACACATTGACGTTCGCCTCCCTGGATTTCACCAACGCCCGGGCCGAGCACCTCAACGGGCCCGATCCGCAGGCGGGCGTTCCGCCCGGTCCTATCCGGATCACGAACCTCTCCCGCGGAGGCGTCCTGGACGACATCGTCTACTTCATCGACGACACGGATCCGCAACATCCGGCGCTGGCCCAGGGGACCCGGCGAGGCGACTCGTTCGACGTCGTTCCGATCGCCGACGACGTGGAAGACATGCAGATCGCGTACGGAGTCGACTTGAATGGCGACGGCGTCGACCCGGGGATCTCGACCACGTCCGGCGGAGACGAGTGGACGCCCAACGTCACAGGCGAGGCTTTCGGCAACATCCCGTCGTTCGTCAGCGCCGGCACGACCTGCCCGAACCTCCATTCGGTGATGATTTCCCTGCTCGCCAAGTCGCACAATCCGGACCCGGCCTATCGGGCTCCGAGCGCCACGGGGTTCCGGCTCATGAACGTGGCTCCGGCAGCGCCGGCACTTCCGATGACCGCGATGACGAATGGGAACTACCGCCGCCGCGTGCAGACGCTGCGGATCGCGCTGCGCAACTACTCGTTTGAGGAGCAATGAGGATGATCTCTCGAGGTGGTTTCAGAGGAAGACGCGCGGAGCGGGGCGCCGCGCTGGTGGTGGCCATTCTCGTCCTGGCCGTGCTGACGGTGATCGGCATCGCGCTGATGCTGATCACGTCGACGGAATCACGAATCTCCGCCAACGAGTGGTCGGTCAACCGCGCGTTCTACAGCTCGGACGCCGGGATCCGCTGGGCCACGGCGGAAATGACCAATCCCGTCGACTTCGAGAACAGGGCGGAGTTCAACAACGCCTTCGGCACCGTCCTCTTTCAGATGTCCAGCCACCGCAACTCCGGCGGGACTTTCTTCAGCGGTCCCGCCAACGACATCCAGGTCACGGTGGAGAAGCCGAGCCTGGTCGGCCGGCGGTTCTACCCCGGCGGGGTCATTAACGAGGATTCGGAGCATGCCCAGTACATCTACCAGTTCGAGGCGCGCTCCAAGAGCGGGCAGAACGACCCGCTTCTGCAGTACTCCAAGAACCTGGTCGCCGACATCGAGGTCGGCCCACTGCCAGCAAGACTGCCTTTCTAGGCGCTGCGAGTCGAAGCGGTTCGTGACGAGAGGATGACATCGATGAGATCAACGAGGCTGATCGGATGGGTGGCGCGGCACAGAGTCGCCGTCACGCTGGTGTTGCTTCTCGTGAATGCCTCCCCGGCGGTCGCATTCGACGACCGCCAGCTGCTGAAGACCAACTCGGGCGCATTCACCAACGTGTTGGTGATCCTCGACTCGTCGACCTCGATGTTGAACGACTTCGGCGATCGCTTCCGCCTCCCCGCCTACATGGACGACTTCCTCTATCCGCAGGGGACGTTCCAGGTGGAAGGCTCCAAGTTCGCCGTTGCCAAGAGCGCCTTGCGCGAGGTGATCGGGGCCACGCGCGGCGTCAACTGGGCCTTCAGTTACTACCGCAATCCGGACCAGCGCTACGGCGCCGCCTGGCGCACGGCCGGCGCGCCGAGCTCCGGCACTCCGGACAACGGCGCGATCAGAACGGGCGACAAGCTCCGCAACGGCGGCATGGAGTTCCTCTACATCGCCTGCGACTCGTCCACGATCCCGGCTCAGACGGCCTGCACGACCTCTCCCTCCACCACAGATTTCAACAATCCGACCAAGTACCCCGACATCCAGCCCGGGCGCTATCTCCAGCTCGGGCACAAGGTGATGCACAACTATGAGCTCGAGAACGGCGATCAGCTGCCCAACGGGACCTTCACCGGCAGCCGGCTGCAGGCGGATAACCGCGACCCCTACACGAACCTGACCGATCAGGTCGGCACCCCCCGCGTTGGTGATCCGGTGCCCGGCGTGTGGCGCGGCGCCTTTGGCCCCTACGGCGACGCGACCATGGTCATCTACCGCAACTCCAAGAACCCACTCGGCTGCAACCCCTCAAACGCCGACGCAGGGCCCGACGGCATTTTGGGGACTGCAGACGACGTGATTCCAACCACCAATCCTTGCAATGAGCTGCGGATGACGGTCATCAACCGCAACTTTCCGAGTTCGGGCTTCCTCTCGGACACCGGGATCGACGTCCAAGTGACGGAATACGGGCCGCCCACGGCCACGCCCACTCCCATTCCGGCTACGGCGACCCCCACGCCGACCCAGACCTTCACGCGGACCTCGACCAATACGCCGACGATCACCAACACCCCTCTTCCTCCCACGGCGACGTTCACCCGGACCGCCACGGCGACGATCACCGACACGCCGATTCCTCCGACGTCCACGAGGACCGCGACGCGGACGTCCACCGCGACCTCCACCCGGACGCAAACTCGAACCAACACTCCGACGCCCACGGTTACCGGGACTCCGCCCACGGCCACGGTGACCCGGACGTTCACCAACACGTTCACACGCACGAACACGTTGACGCCCGCACCGCCGACCAACACGTTCACACGCACGAACACGTTCACGCCGGTGCCGCCGACCAACACGTTCACGGTGACCAATACGCCCACCATCACCAACACGCCGGCGCCGCCGACCAACACGAGGACCCAGACGCCGACCAAGACGATCACCAACACGCCGGTTCCGCCGACCAAGACGTTTACGCCGACCTCCACCTCGACGCCGACGCCCACGCCCACCGACCAGCCGCAAGGCATGAAGCCGGCCGAGAGCCGGCTCCCCTTGGTCGCCAACTGGTTGAGCGCCGCGATGCGCGGGGTCCTGGCCATGGCGCCGCCCCCGCCGCCTCCTCCTCCGCCGTCCTCCACGGTCCCCTGCGTGGGCAACAGCGGAATTCCGTCCACGTACGACCCCAGCAGCAACCTGAAGTGCGGCCCGTGCAGCAATCCCAGCTACCAGCCGGGATGGATCTGCGCCTTCGCGGACGCGAACGCCAACGGCGTCGATGACGGCGCATTTGGGGGCGAGAGCCGGCCGCTACCGGCCGTCAACCGCGGCTTCGACGATCCGCAGGCGGACCCGAATCCCAGCTTCGTGCCGACCGGCCGTTCCGCCGTGATCCATTACATCCGGGCCGACCTGGTGGATCTGGGCGCGGACCGCAACGGCGGCGGGAATCAGACCGCTGGATCGGGCTACGTCGGCAACGCGAACGCGGCCAGTCCGCCCTGCCCGAGCACGTCCTGCGCGGACAACGGGAACCCGCCCTGGGGTTCCGGCTCCCCGGACTCCTCCGGGGTCATGCAGGACGTCGACGCCGATGGCGTGTTGGATACTTCTGCGATCCTGAACCCTGGCGTCAACCGCCACAACCAGGGGATGTACGGCGCCCACTTCGAGCAGGCCTGGAGGCAGAACAGCCAGGAATTCCCGATGGACGCGGCGGCGGCGCGGTCCTCCTGCTTCGGCGCGCCCGACCCCTGCAATCCGTATTCGGCTGATTGCGGCGGCATGGCGCACTTCTACGACAGCACCGGCACGACCTTCTTGAACGCGCCGGACAAGCCCGATGGATCGGGCAGTACCTTCGTCCCCTACACCACCCTGGTCCCTCCGAGCAAGCAGGACTGGCCCGCTGTTCCCTTCCAGCGCGGCGACTGGACGAACAACAATCCCAACGATGCGCCCAATGTCCCGGTCATCAAGAGGCTGATGCGGATGGTCTCCTCGCTCGTCGCCTTCGACCCCGACGAGTCGCACGGTGCGCTGAACGCCTACAGCCTCGCTGAGAACGCGAACAACGTCGTCATGCCCGCGCCAGGGACGCCCATCGCCGGAGTTCTTCTCGACGCGTACAAATATTTCAAGAACACCGTCTTTCCGGATGCGATGCCGGTTTCGGCGGGCGGGCACGGCGATCCGGCCGCGAGCTGCCGCCGTTACCTGATCGTTTTCATCACCGACGGAATCGACGAATGCAACTCCGGTCCTCCGGACGCGGCGCACCCGACGCGGGTCAACCGCTCCTGCTCCGGCCCGGGCGTGGAGACGATCGTCACCTCCGGCGATCCGAGCCTCGGCGACAACACGGCCGACGGCGTGGCCGGAGACCTCGGCCGGATCAAGCTGCCCGAGATCAATGTCGGGGATCGCGCGGCCGCGCATGCGAGCAATCCGCAGATCCAGACCAACGGCGTCCCCGTCTACATGGTCTCTCTGGGCGGCACGCCTTCGGTCTTCAACTGCATCGCGGATAAGAGCGACCCGCAGGAATCAACGGCGGTCGCGGATACCCACGTCCTGGGGGCCACGGACCGGGCCGGCCTGGTTTCCGCGCTCAACAGCATTCTGACCTTCGTGAATGTTCCCAGGTTCTTCGCGGCGCCCAGCGTGCCGGCCTTCGCCACCGGCAGCAGCGCGGTTTCCGAGATCGGCGCGGTCATCCCGAGCCACGTCAACGAGGACGCGAGCTCCTCCGCGTGGGCCATCTGGGCCGGCTCCCTCAAGGCCTACAAGCTCGACGCGGTGGGACAGATTCCGACGGTGACGCCGACGGGCACTCCGCCGCCCACTCCCACGCCGGGAGGCGCTCCCACGCCGAACTTTCCCGACGAGGGCACGCCGGACGCCTCCAGCATCCTGACGCGGCGGCCGGTGTGGAACGCGGCCCGCGTTCTCGGATACACGAATCCCGCGACGCAGCTCGTTCCGAATTCGGGAGCAGGCGCTCCCGCCGCCCTGCCCTCCACCAAGCCGGGGCCGATCCAGGTCTGGCCGGGACGGCACATGATCTGGGCGAAGCCCGGATCCCCAATCGTTCCGATGTCCCAGCAGCCTTTCGTGCCGGACAACGGCTCCGGCAGTCCGGATCCGGCTCTCATCACCGCGATGAACCTGAATCCCAGCTCGACGCCGGACGTGCTGCTCGCCGAGCAAACGATCGAGTTCCTCCGAGGCGGGGCGACGAACAACAGTACGGGATCTTCCGCTCCCGGCCCGACGCCGACGCCCGCGGGCATCGGCGGCCCTCCGGGAAGCCGCGACGAGATCTTGAACCAGCTTCCGGGGTACACCTCCGCAGGCGCGATCGGACCCGGCTTCCAAAACCAGTACTCCTACTGGTTCTGGGACGATGCGCCGCCTCCGGGGCAGCCGCGTCCCGATGGGACCTCACCTTTGAGCACGCCCACGCCCGGACCGACGATCACGCCCGGCGGGCCCACGCCGAATCCCACGCCTGCGGGTGAGGTGGACGGCTATCCGCACAAGCTCGGAGACATCTTCCACTCCGACGTGGTCACGCTCGAGCCGCCGAAGTACTTCCAGTACCTGGTGAACAACCCCAACAACTACCTCGGATTCGCGACGACGAACCAGTTCCGCCGCAAGGTGGTGTTCGCCGGCTCCAACGACGGATTCCTTCACGCCTTCGACGGCGGCGTCTACAATCGGGATAGCGCTCTTCCGAACGATTTCGATCTCGGGACGGGACGCGAAGTCTTCGCCTATGCGCCTGCGTCCGGTCCGGCCTCCGTTCAGAAGTTTGCGAAGTTCCCGCCGCTGCTCAATTTCCCGCCGCAGCCGAACTATTTCGCCGACGGAGCGCTGAATCACACCGACGCGTTCGTCGACCCGTCCAATAACGGCGCCCCCGTCGCGGCCAACCGGCAGTGGCGGACGCTTCTCGTCGGAGGTGAGCGCCAGGGCGGCCACTACTACTACGCCCTCGACGTGACGCAGCCCGACATCCTCGTCGCGTCCGGTCCGACCCAGTATCAGAAGTCGGCGCCGATGCACAACGCGCCCGACTGCCTCCTGCCCGCGTCAGGCACCGTCGCCGCCGGCTGCGTGGATGCCTATCCGCAGGTTCGCTGGGAGTTCACCGACAACCCGGCGACGCCCACGATCACCAATCCGGCTCTCGGAGAGACCTGGTCGCGCCCCGTGCTCGGCCGGATCCACATCCACAACGCCGGGAACGGCTCGGACACGGACCGCTACGTCGCGATCTTCGGCGGGGGCTACGACGCCAACTACACGCCCGGCGCGGCGCTCACGGCTACGACACAGGGACGCGCCATTTACGTCGTGAACCTGGAGACCGGGCTGACCCTGGCGAAGCTGACGACGGCCGACTGCCTGGGTGCGGCTTGCAGCACGACGCCGATCAACATCGCCCCGGTGGCCGCCGGGGTGGCCGCCGCGGATTACGACGACGACGGCTATCTCGACGTGGCCTACGTCGGCGACATGAACGGTCACATGCTCCGCCTCGATCTCGCGCTCGGCGGGACGGGAGCCACCTGCACCAGCTGCGGATTGGCGGCCGAGAAGCTCACCGGCTTGCAGCCCTTCGTTCTTTTCGACGCCAGCCAGAACTCGAACCTCGCGATTCCGCCGGCGACAACCCACACCGAACCGATCTTCCAGGAAGCCGGACTCATCTTCCTGCAGGGCGGAGCGCCGCCGAAGCTGGGCATCGCCTTCGGCACCGGCTTCCGGCCGGACCTCATCGCGGCCAACGATTCGCATCAGCGTTTCTATCTGGTCGACGACCGAGGCGCGGGCAACACCACGAATACGCTGGTCGAAACTGATCTCAAAGACCTGACGCCCCCGGGTCCCAACACAAACACAGGAGCGCTGGGGTTCTACCTCAACTTCGAGGATTCCAACGAGAAGACCACATCGACAGTCTTTTCGACTCTGGGGCAGCTTTCGCTCATCACCTTCACGAAGAACAGCGGCGATCCGTGCACGACGGAGGGCGAATCCTTCACCTACCGTTTCCTGTACGCCAACGGGCAGGGCGGTTACCAGGCTGGCACGAACGTGGACTACGGCAGCTCCAGCACCGGCTATTACCGCCTGCAGCTGGGAGGAGGGCTGGTCTCCGGCTCGCAGAACACGACCGAGCAGGGTATACTCGATACGAACCTGTTCACGGGAGGCGCGATCGGACAGACCCCCTCCGCGGGAGGGATCCGAACGATCAACCAGAACTGGAAGGAAATCTCGCAGTGAGAACCGGATTCGCCTGTCTTGCCTTACTCGCTCTTCTGGCGGTTGGGAGCGCTGCGGCGAAGGCCGCAAATCCCGTCGTGGTCTTGAAGGGCGGTGAGGTCATCGCCCTGAAGGAGCCCTATACGATCAAAGGATCGAACGCGATCCTCATCCGAACGGACGGCACGATGTACTCCGTGCCGGTCTCGGAGATCGACCAGAAGGCGACCAAGGCCCGGATGTCGGCGCCGCGCTCCGAGGCGGCTCCCGCCGCGGTGTCGGCGGATGCGGAGACTCCCGCGGAGGCCGCTCGGGCAGCCGGCACGCGGCCGCGCGCCCGCGTTCGGCTCACCGACTCCGACGTGGGTCATCAGCCCACTCTGGAAGGTGAAGAAGGCTCTGACGCCGCGGGAGCGGGCGCGGGAGCCGGTTCGTCATCGACGACTCCCGCCAAGGTCGAAGTCGCCGATTACACGCAGGACAAGGCGGGAAGCCAGTTCGTCGTGCGCGGGAATCTGCGCAACATCGGCGCGTCGACCGCGTCCGGCGTCCGGATGACGGTCTTTCTGGTGAACGAAAAAGGGGAGTCCTTCACGAGGCGGGAAGCCGGCCTGGCGACCACCACGATCGAGGCCGGACACACCATCAGCTTCAGCGCGGCCTTCGACACCGGCGGGCAGAACGTCAATGGAGTCCGTTTTCAACCGATCTGGGTCGCAGCGCCGCTGCCTTCGCCCGCGGGCGGCGCGGGAGGAGGCGGCGCCGGCGCCACCAACGGTTCTTCGATGCGCGGCGCGCCTCCTGCTCCGTCTCCCGCCGCGGCTCCGCAGCCGGTTCCGACCCCCTACGGCCGCGGTCTTCTGTGGGCTCCGGGAGCTCCTCCTGCGTCGGACAAGCCCCCCGGCGATGGAACCAACGGGTACATTCCCGGCGCCGCGCGGCCCGAGGATCAACCCAAGCCGCCGCAGTAACTCCGACCGCCGGCAGGCTCGACGGCCCGAACGCCGACGCCTCCGTTTACGTTTTCCAGTTTCGGCTTTACTCTCATTGCACATGGCCAATATCCTCGTCGTGGAAGACAAGGACTCCCTCCGCTCCATGCTCGAGCAGATGCTCAAGGCGGAAGGGTGGTCCGTCGTGGGGCTCTCCAGCGGCGCGGCCGCGGTCGAACGCCTTCGTGCCGGTGAGAAGACCGATCTGGTTCTGACGGACTGGCGTCTGCCCGGCGCCGACGGGCTGGCGGTTCTCGACGCCGCGCGGGCTATGGATCCGACCATGCCGGTCGTCGTGATGACCGCCTTCGGCTCGATCGAGACGGCCGTGGACGCCATGCGCCGCGGGGCCGAGGACTTCATCACCAAGCCGGTCGATCCGGATCTGCTGAGGCTTCTGGTGGCGCGGGCGGTCGAGCGCCGCGCCCGCCGCCGGGAGTCGATCCTGTTTGCCGAGGCGCAGTCGCGCTCGGTGCCTCCGATCATCGGCGAATCCGCGGCGCTCAAGTCGGTCAAGGCCGAGGTCGAGCGCGTCGCCGCCACCGACGCCACCGTTCTGCTGGAAGGGGAGAGCGGCACGGGCAAGGAGCTCTTCGCGCGCGCGATCCATCTGCTCTCCGGCCGGGCCAAGCGGCCGTTTGTGGCGATCAACTGCGCCGCGATCCCGGAAACGCTTCTGGAGAGCGAGCTCTTCGGTCATGAGCGCGGGGCCTTCACCGGCGCGGCCGGGCGCAAGCTCGGCAAATTCGAGCTGGCCGATGGCGGCTCGGTTTTCTTGGACGAGATCGGAGAGCTGACGCTGCCGACCCAGGGCAAGCTCCTGCGCGTGCTGCAGGAGAAGTCCTTTCATCGGGTCGGCGGGACGGTCTCCGTTCAGGTGGACGTGCGGATCGTGGCCGCCTCCAACCGACCCCTGGAGCGCCTCGTCTCCCAGAACCTCTTCCGCGAGGACCTGTACTACCGCGTGCGCGTTTTTCCGATCCAGATCCCGCCCCTTCGGGAGCGTCGGGAGGACGTGGATCCGCTGGTCGACTGGTTCCTGGCCAACCTGCCGCAGGAGTTGAAACGCCGGCCGCTGGTTCTCGATCCCGCGGCGCGGGAGCGCCTGCGCGCCTATTCCTGGCCCGGCAACGTGCGGGAGCTGCGCAATTGCCTGGAGCGCGCGATCATCCTCGCGGAGGGAGACACCATCGAGGAACGCCATCTTCGGATCGCCTCGGAGCTCGCGCCGCTTCCGGTTCCTCGCGAAGACGAGACTCTGGAGCAGGCTCGGGAGAAAGCGGCCCGGGCCGCGGAGAGATCCATGCTCGCCCGCGCGCTCGAGAAGGCCAACGGCGACCGAACCAGCGCCGCCGAGGCGCTGGGCCTTTCCCCTCGCCGTCTGGAGGCCAAGCTGCGCGAGCACGGCCTCGACGCATAGCGGTCCGTCCGGGACAGACGACCGAGTCTCGCGCGAGTTCTATTGGGGCTCGTCCGGCAAGGGGGTCGGCTCCCCCGGCCGCAGCGTTGGGGTCGGCGCCAGGGGATAGTGAACGACCTTGGTCGGCCGAAAGCGGATGTCCTGCTTTGCCGGCGGCGGAGGCGGCGGAGGCGGGACCTTGTGGCAGGCGGCGCCGCGCTGGAGGACCAGCAGAGCTGCCGCCAGAGCGCAAATCCAGATCACCGGGCGCGGCCGCATCGACTCGATTATCTCAGAGGCCTTTTCCCGAGGCCATGGCGCGAAGGGCTTCGAGGACCGTGCGGTCTTCGGAGGGATCGATGGTGCGCAAGTCGAGCCAGAGCCGATCCGCTTCGACGCGTCCCAGAATGGGTACGTCCCGACGCAAGAGCGATCGGGCCAGCCGGTCGGGCCCGACGCGGCCATGTCGGACGCTGAGTGCCCGGGAGTGAAATCTTTTCTCAGGGCTGGTTCCGCCGCCGAAGAGCGCCTCCGACGCGAGCACTTCCAGCGTGAGCTCCGCTCCGTCTGCGACGGCGTCGCGGATTCCGGCGCCGCGCTCCTCCAGCGAGGCGAGCGTCGCCCCGGCCTTGCGGTAGATCGGAAGATCCCTCCAGCGGTCCGTCGACCACGCCGCGAGCGTCGCGGCCAGGGCGGAAAACGTGAGCTTGTCCGGGCGCGCCACCCGCGCCACCGGGTGCGCCGCCGCGCGGCCGACGAGATCGGCCCGGCCGACGAGAAAGCCCGCCTGCGGGCCGCCGAACAGCTTGTCGGCGGAGAAGGTCACGAGGTCGGCTCCTGCGGCCAACACCGAAGCGACGGTCGGCTCGCCCGCGACGCCGAATTCGTCGAGCGGAACGACGCATCCCGTCCCCTGGTCGTGCACCCAGGGGATTCCCGCCTCCCGGGCGAAG
This sequence comes from Thermoanaerobaculia bacterium, assembly GCA_035262245.1. GTDB lineage: Bacteria > Acidobacteriota > Thermoanaerobaculia > UBA5066 > Gp7-AA6 > DATFTF01. Next base: position 175 of record DATFTF010000196.1, on the reverse strand, counting down.
GCCGCGATTTCCTCCGCCGGGGGTCGCGCCGCATAGCCGCGGATCTCGTAGTTGGAGGGATGAACGGTCAGGATCAGGGCCACGTCCTCGGCGAGTCCGCGGCGGTAATCGGCGATCGAAGTCCGATTGGTAGTGCCGACTTCCGCCAGCACCGCTCCGGAGGCCTCCAGGATCT
>DATFTF010000195.1:0-3801 GCA_035262245.1 Thermoanaerobaculia bacterium | reverse complement strand
ATGAAAACTATTACTAATAAGAACCGGCTGCCAAGTGCGCCGCCATTGACTTCCCGCGGCCCATCTTCCGCCTCGCGCCTCGTGGCGCTAGAATCGCGTTTCCTTGGACACGGGCACGCCTCCGCCATCAGCCGCCGGGAGGGACTTCCCTCTCGGCGTCGCCGGGTTTCGGTACCAGGACCTTCACTCCGAGGATCGGCTGGCCGATCTCGACCGGGCTTTCCTGGAAGACCTGAACGGCAGCGATCCGGCGCTCGCCGGACGCCTGCGCGCCTACCGAACCGAGCCGGCCTCTCTGGACCCCCTCGCTCGCTCGCGGCTGTTGATCGACGCAGCTCGGCCCCTTGCCCGGTTCGTGGCGCGCCTCTTCGGGATCGAACAGGAGTGGCGCGCCCAGATCGCGACGGCGGCGCCGGAGGCAGCCCTCTTCCGCTTTCGGCGAGACTTCCTCCAGCGTCGGGGCGCCAAGGCCCCGTGGCCGGCCGACCCGAACTTCGACTGGTCTGATCTCGCCGCCCAGGCTCACGCGATCGAACGGGCCCTCCATCCCGACCTCCCGTGGCAGGAGGACCCCGAGCTCGCCACCGCGCGCATGGCGGTCGAACTCCTCGACCTGGAAAGCGATTTCCTCGCCGCGGTGCGGCAGAAGAAGATTCCCGAAGTCCCGGCGGCATCCCGCCAGGCCGCCCGAGCCCTCGCAGAGCGTGCCCGCCGCGAGAGCCCCGAAGGCCTCCCACGCCCGGCCGGCGACTCCGACGAGGCCCTCCTCAAGTACCTCGAGGCGCTCCTGGCGAAGTACGCGCTTTTCTGCCGCGCCCGGTTGGAGCGCCCGGAGTGGCGCGGCCCGGTGTCCGGCTGGTCCTCCTGGCACCTGCCGGAGAACCTCGACTTCGAGCGCCTCGTGAAGACCGAACGGTCCGACCCCGCGCTGCCGGAGCTACGGAGAGGACCGCGGAGCCAGCAGCGTCGCCGGGTCGGGTTCGGCCTGACCGATCTCCGGATGAGCCGACGCGAAATCCTCGGCCAGACCCACTACTGCTTGCTCTGCCACGAGCGGGAGAAGGACACCTGCTCCAAGGGATTCTTCGACGCGAAGACGAAGACCTTTCAGAAGAATCCGCTGGGAATAGCTCTTCCCGGCTGTCCCCTGGACGAGAAGATCTCCGAGATGCACCAGCTTCGCCGCGAGGGGGACTCGATCGGCGCGCTCGCCCTGGTGGCCATCGACAATCCCATGTCCCCCGGCACCGGCCACCGGATCTGCAACGACTGCATGAAGGGATGCATCTTTCAAAAGCAGGAACCGGTCAACATTCCGCAGATCGAGACGGGCGTTCTGACCGACGTACTGGCCCTGCCCTGGGGCGTGGAAATCTTCGGGCTGCTCACGCGCTGGAATCCGTTAAACGCCGCGCGGCCCGTCGCGCTCCCCTACAACGGCAAGAACGTCCTGGTGGTCGGCCTGGGACCCGCCGGGTACACCCTCGCTCATTACCTGATCAACGAGGGGTTCGGCGTCGTCGGAATCGATGGATTGAAGATCGAGCCGCTCCCCGCGGACTGGACGGGGTCCGACGGCAGTGGAATCCAGCCCATTCGAACCTGGTCGGAGATCGAGCGTCCGCTCGCCCGGCGGCCGCTGGCCGGCTTCGGAGGCGTCTCGGAGTACGGCATCACCGTCCGGTGGGACAAGAATTTCCTGACGCTTCTCCACGTGACGCTCGCGCGGCGGCGGCGTCTCTCGATTCTGGGGGGCGTGCGCTTCGGAGGCACCCTGAGCGCCGAGCAGGCCTTCGACCTCGGCTTCGACCACATCGCCGTGGCCGCCGGCGCGGGCCGTCCCACGATTATCGGGATGAAGAACAACATCCTGCGCGGCGTCCGCAAGGCGTCGGACTTCCTGATGGCTCTTCAGCTGACCGGGGCTTTCAAGGACGAGGCTCTGGCCAACCTTCAGGTCGAGCTCCCGGCCGTCGTCATCGGGGGAGGCCTCACCGCCATCGACACGGCCACCGAACTCGCTGCCTATTATCCGCTGCTGGCCGAGAAGACCCTCACCCGCTACGAGACTCTTGCCGCGGAGCGAGGAGAAGCAGCGCTGCGCGCCATTTTCGACGGAGAGGAGCGCGAGATCCTCGACCGTCTTCTCCATCACGGCACGCTGGTGCGCCTGGAACGAGAGAAGGCCCGAGCCGCCGGCGAGGCGCCCGACCTGGCGCGGCTGACCCGGCAGTGGGGAGGCGTCTCGATCGTCTATCGCCGCACGATGGAGGAATCTCCCGCCTACCGCCTGAACCACGAAGAGGTCATCAAGGCCCTGGAAGAGGGGATCTCGTTCATCGAGAACCTCGAGCCGGAGGAGGCGGTCCCCGACGAGAACGGGCGGCTTCAGGCAGTGCGCTTCCGCCGCTCGCGCGACGGCGAGGTGGTCGAGCTCCCGGCGCGCGCCTGCCTCGTGGCCGCCGGCACGACCCCCAACATCACCTACGAGAAGGAGCGCCCCGGCACTTTTCCCATGGACGAGCGCCGCCGCTTCTTCCTCCCTCACCGCGCGGTCCCGGACGGAGCCGGAGGCTGGAGGCTGGAGCCCTCCTCGGCCACCGACGAAACGGCGTTCTTCACCGGCTACGCGCGCGGCGGCAAGCTCATAACCTTCTTCGGCGACAACCATCCCGCTTTCAACGGAAACGTGGTCAAGGCCATGGCGTCGGCCAAGAAGGGGTACCCGCCGATCACGCGCGTGCTCCTGGGCGACCGGTCCGAGCGCCCCGTCGTGCCGGCCGCGCTGTGGGAGGACTTCCGCCGGCGCGTCGAAGAGCGGCTGACGGCTCGGGTCGTGGCCGTGCACCGCCTGACCCCGACGATCGTGGAGGTCGTCGTGCGCGCTCCGGCCGCGGCGGAAAATTTCCGGCCCGGCCAGTTCTACCGGCTGCAGAACCTCGAGGCTCACGCTCCGATCCTCGGAGGATCCCCGCTCTTGATCGAGCCTCTGGCGCTCACCGGCGCCTGGGTCGACCCGAGCCGGGGCCTCCTCTCGATGATCGCCCTCGAGCTCGGCGGCTCCTCCCGTCTCTGCAGCGTCTTGAAGCCCGGCGAGGCGGTCGTGGCGATGGGCCCGACCGGAGCGCCGACCGAGCTGCCCGAGGGAGGGACGGTGGCCCTCTGCGGCGGAGGCCTCGGCAACGCCGTGCTCCTCTCCATCGGAAAAAGGGCCAGGGAGCTCGGCAACCGGGTCATCTACTTCGCGGGGTACAAGAAGGCCGAGGACTTCTACAAGCGCGAGGAGATCGAGGCGGCAGCCGACGTCCTGGTCCTCTCCGTCGACCATGGCGCCACCATTCCGCTGCGCCGCTCCTCCGACCGCGCCTTCGTCGGCAACATCGTCGAGGCGATGGTGGCCTACGGCACGGGGCGGCTCGGAAAGACCGACATCACGCTCTCCAGCGTCGATCGCCTGATCGCCATCGGCTCGGACCGCATGATGGCCGCGGTGGCCCGGGCCCGACACGGCGTGCTCGCTCCCTACCTCAAGAAGGACCACGTGGGAATCGGCTCGATCAACTCGCCGATGCAGTGCATGATGAAGGAGGTCTGCGCCCAGTGTCTCCAGCGCCACATCGACCCAGCGACGGGCGAGGAGAAAGAAATCGTGTTCTCCTGCTTCAACCAGGATCAGAAGCTCGACGAGATGGACTGGGGAAACCTGGCCGCGCGGCTCCGGCAGAACACCGTCAGCGAGAAGCTGACCAATCTGTGGCTGGAGAGGCTGATGTCCCGCGAGAATGTGTCTAAAGTCTAAGG
>DATFTF010000194.1:0-8302 GCA_035262245.1 Thermoanaerobaculia bacterium | reverse complement strand
GCACCACCGCCCTCCAGCAGGTCGAGCTGCCCCTGGTTTACTCCGGCGTCTCTCGCAAGGAGAGAAGGGACCGCGCGCTCAAAGCCCTGGAGGCGGTGGGTCTGACCGAGCGTATGAGCCACCAGCCGAGCGAGCTGTCTGGAGGCCAGAGGCAGCGCGTCGCGGTGGCGCGGGCCCTCATCAACAATCCCTCGATCCTTCTGGCCGACGAGCCGACCGGAAACCTGGACTCGCAAACGGGCGCGGAGATCATGGGTCTCTTCGACGAGCTCAACCGGCGCGGCAACACCATCGTGCTGGTCACCCACGAGGAGGACATCGCCGCCCACGCCCGCCGGATCGTCCGCATCCTCGACGGCAAGGTCCGCGACGACCGGCCCAACGAGCGGCGAACCGCCCCGGCCACGGCCGCGGCGCCGGCCTGACAGCTCTCAGCTGTCAGCTCTCAGCTTTCAGCCAGAGGTGGGAACCTGGTTCGGTCGTCCCGGCCTAACAATCTATATATTGTGAGCGGCCGCGGCCCGCAGCCTTCTGACACCTGACAGCTGATAGCTATTTCGGGTGCGCCGCGATGATTTTGGAGAGCAGGTCCGGCTTCGACGTGTCCCGCTCCAGATCGGGATAGCGCTCGCCGCCGGAGTAGTCGATCTTGTAGGTGGCGAAGTCGTCCCCGCTGGAGAGGAGCAGCTCCACGGGCCGGGAGGCGCTTGCCTTGAGCGCATCGTGCAGGACGTCCCGGGAGTAGCGCTTCCCGTTGACCGCCACCACGACCGTCCCGGGTCCGATCCCGGCCCGGGACGCGGGGGAATCGGGCACCACGTCGGGAACCACGCTGTCCCGGCCGACGGAGATGCCGATGGAGAAGCGCGCGTCGATCGCGTCGTGGGCCTCCTCCGCCGAGCGCTGCATCTCGGTGGGCTGATTGCGATAGACCAGACGCCACCCGGACGCTTCGATGCCGGCGGTCGGAGCGTGCGCGTTGGCCTGCCCCGTGCGGTCCAGACGCGCGCGCCAGAAGGTTCTCCAGTCGTAGGGGACGATCTGGTTGAGCGCCGCCACGACGTCCTCGAACGCGTACGGGACGACCCGCGGAGGACCGCTCGGCTCGCCGTGGAACAGACGGCAAAAGTCGTCGAGGCTTCTCTTGCCTTGCGTCCTTTGCCGGATGAGCGTGTCCGCCTCGAGCCAGAGAAGGCTGCTCTCCGGATAGAAGTCGGTTCCGCGGCGCCCGAGAGCGCCGTCGGGACGCGCGTCGTAGAGAATCTGCGCCGCATCGGCGGTGTCCTGAAGCGGCCGCCAGGCGCGTCCGCGCGTGATCTCCATCTCCGCCGCCGTCTCGGCGAGGCCCTGTCGGTATTGTTCCGCGGTCAGGAGGCCGGAGCGGGGCGTCAGAATCTCGCCCAGGTACTGGGTCAGCCCTTCGTAGACCCAGAGCAGTTCACCGTGCATCGGCTGGTCGAACGTCCCCGGCTGCAGATCCGCCGGGCGCCGGTACTTGCCGTTCCACGAGTGGGTCATCTCGTGCGGAAGCAGCCCCGCCAGATCGGCCCGGCGCTTGTCCTCGTTGACGACGCAGCGCTCGCAGACCCGGTCGTCGGACGACTCATGGTGCTCGAGACCGAAGTGGGCAGTGTGATCGGAGAGGGTCAGGAGGAAATCGTAGTGACGGTAGTGGCGGGCGCCGAACAGCGCCCCGGTCTCGGCGACCAGATTCTTGTAGCTCTGCACCTGGTCCGCGCTCATATCCAGGGCCGCCTCGCTGTCGGCGGCGATATCCAGTCGGTGCGGGAGCGGCGCGTCGGCGAGGGGGATCGCCCGGAAGTGCGAGCCGGTCAGGACGGGAGAGTCGACCAGCATGGTCAGAGAAACCGGCTCGAACTCGACCTCGCCGCTTTTCTCGCTCTTACGCGCGAGCGAAGTCCCGTACTTCCAGCCGGACGGAAGGCGCAGAGTTGCGGCGTAAAGGAGCTCGTCCGGTTTCGATCCCTTGGGATAAAGGAGGACCTGGTTCCAGGAAAGAACGGCCAGGTTCCCCGTCGCCGACGCGCCGGAGGAGAAGCCGCTCGACTCGGAGGCCGAGAGCAGATCGAGCGTCACGTCCACGGAATGCGCGCCTGGCGGCACCTCCATCTGGATCGCGTACATGTCGATGGGGTCCCGCCGCCAGGCGAGGGCCTTGCCTCCGGCGGTGAGAGTCAGGCCTGCCAGATCGGCGATCGGACCGGTCGGGCCGTGCTCCCCGGGAATCCACTTCGGATAGAGCAGTGTCAGCGGCCCGGGCTGGGCCGGAATCGTCAGCCGGGCGTGGAACAGCTTGCGCGGCGCCTCCCGGGCATCGACCTCGAGCTTGACAGCGCCGGCCTGGCCGGCCAGTCGCGCCGCGCCTAGGCTCGCGCAGAGAGCGGCGATCAGGGCGATTCTCGTTCGCAAGTCCCTCTCCTTCCAAAGAGTTCGTAGTTTTTCGTGATCGTGCAAGCCTACGTCAGGGCGGTCGCCCGAAGCCAGTTTCTTCTTCTCGACCGATAGGAATTCCTCAGTCGCGACACTTAGTAGTTAGAGACCCGTGGAGCGGGCGCTCAAGCGGAGTTGAGGTGGCCGAACGAACGATCGGAGGGGGAAGACACATGCGAACCGCCATCCGGACCCCTATCTCGCTTGCTGCAGTCGTCTTTCTGTTCGGAACCGCGCTCTCCCCGGCTCAAGACAGGCGCCAGGGGCTCGACCTCTTTGGTCAGGTTCTGCGCCACGTCCAGGTTTGTCCCTTGATCTCGGATCCCCGCGGCAATGCGGGCTCCAACCCGGTCGACTTTCGCCATCTCTTCGTCGGAAACGACGGTCAAAACGTCTACTTCCTGGTGGAGTTCGCGGGCGACGCCTCGAAGAACGTGCTGTCCGTGATCCATCTGGACACGGACATGGATCAAACGACGGGATGCAATGTCTCGATCCCCCGGCTTAACGGGTCCGAATACGGGATCTTCTTTCAGTCTCCAACTTCCGGCGGCGACTTCGTCGGCAACCTGACCTCCTGTTCCGCCGGTTCCGACGACTTTCCGAACAAGGGCGGCATTCGAACCGCCACTCACGGCCACTTCATCGCCGCGGTCGTCCCGATCGCCACCCTGCAGATCCTCACTCCCGCAACCAATGGGTTCCTCGTCTGGTTCGACGGCGGAGGCAATTTCGGTCCCGCCGGCTATACGTTCCACTGAGGCCGGATTCCTGAGGTCTTGGGACCGGCTTCGAAAGCGGCGCGGCTTGAAGGGGTTGCGACCGGAAGGAGGTCTTCGAATGATTCGAGGTGGTCTTCATTGACTCCAGCCGCCCTGCGGAAATAGGCTTCGCGCCAGCTTCCTCGACATTTCGAGAACCGCGACGGCGTCGTCTGAGGCCATGGACGTCCTGCTGTGGGCCAGACGGCTCTCTCGGGGTCCTCGAGTGAAGTGGAGGCGGTTCGAGGCCGCGGGGGAACGGGTCAGGAAGCCGCGCCCCCGCCAAAAAGACGTCCTAACCGGCGTACTGGGCTTCGTATTGCTTCTCGGCGCCTCGGCGCTTCGGGGTCAAGCGGACCTCGGAAGCGGCCAGTTTCAGATCATCGGGACCGGCCTCGACATCTCGCCGGAAGCGCAGGCGGTGCCGGTCGGCGTTCCCACGCGAATTGACACCCATCTTCCCCTGCCTGGGGGCCAGCTGCCGCCGACCGTGACGGTCCGCGGCGAGTTGAACGGGCCGGGCCTTCCTTCGACCCTCTCGCTGGAGACGGAGCCCAACGGCTCCTTCACCATCCCGGCTCAGACGGCGCGCGGCACGTACGTCCTCTCCAACATCCGGCTGACCGACGGCGACAACCTCGTCGCCTACGCCGCGCATCGCGACGCGACCATCACCGTGACCGACATCCTCATCACGCAGGTCACGTCGCGTCCTCTGACCTATCAGGAGATGGTGGACAAGGGCATCGTGATCTCCCGGAAGAATTTCAACGCCTACAACTTCACGTTTGCCCTGACCATCTCCTCCAACGTCGTGACGTTCGACGTCCCGGTCATCTTCCAGCCCTCGGGTCCTCCCATCCTCCCCACGATTCCTCGTGAGAACGGCAAGACGCCGGTGCCCGAGTTCTTTCCCATTCCCCAGGTTCGGGATTTCCAGTTCAAGTGCACCGGCTACTGTCCGTCGGGCGATCCGCAATTTCCGACCGACGACGCCACACAGCCGGTCTCTCTGCCCGGCCTGGTTCTGATTCCCGGCGACGTCTCCTTCCTCAATCAATTCTTCTCCGTCGTCCTGCTCGCTCAAAACGGCGCGCCGGCCGGATCCAACCTGCGGCTGGAAAACATCACGGCCAAGGCGACCCTGCCGGCAGGGCTGCGGATGGCGCAGACGGACCCTCCCACCAACCTCTCCGACCCGGTCCCGGTGGTCGATGCCGGTCCGGACGGCGTGCTCGGCACGGCCGACGACGTGACCTTTCTGGTGGCACAGGCGGTCGGCAGGGCGGAATTCCTGGTGGAGGGGCTCAAGGCCGGGCGCTACGACGTGCCCATCGACCTCTCCGCGACGCTTCAGGGACTTCCGGCTGGGCCCATGACGCTTGCCGGAACGACGACCGGCGTGGTGATCGTCCGCAACCCTTCCTTTTTCGTGACGCTCGACCATCCCGACGTCATTCGAGAAGGGGAGCTGTACACGCTCTCAGCCACGCTCGCCAACACCTCCAATGTTCCGGCCAATCAGGTCTCCATCAAGCTCGACAAGGGCTCGATCTCCGGCGCGCAGCTTCTTTCCGACGAACAGGTCGCCCTGGGGAACATCTCTCCGGGCGACACGGCGGTCGCCAAGTTTCAGATGAAGGCCCTGAGAACCGGTCGCGTGACCTCGACCGCGTTCCCGGGCGACGGCGATCTCGCTGGCGCCGTTGTGCTGACCACGGGAATCGGCGACCTGTCCATTCCTCTCTCACCGGACACGCTGGTCTATCCGAAGTCGGTCGATCAGATTCCCCAGGCGCTGCTCGATCCGGCCAAGGGCCTCCTGGGCCTGGCCTGGAGTCTGGCCAACTCGGCCGGCGCTCCGCCGCCCGCCGGGCTCTCGCCGGTCGGTCTTCAGGCGACGCGGTGGCGGGTGGATGACCTCGTTCGCTCCGCGCGTCACTTCGGACTGGGCGAGGCGGAGTCGGTGGCCTGGAGCGATCTCGTGCTCGGCTGGTTGAATGCCGGAAGCGGAGACGTCTCGTCCAGCTTCGACCTGCTGCGGCGCGCCAGCACGAAGGGGCACGAGTTCGCCGCGGCCTGGGGCGGGCAGCTCACGCGCTTCTGGGCCAGCGAGGATCCCTTCGATTTCCAGAAGCGCATCGCCGCGAGTCTTCCCGACCGGGCGTTCGTGTCCGCCGTGCTGACGGCGGGAAACGACGCGGCCAACCCGTCCGCGAGGCTGGTCGTTTCGGGCAAGACGCTGGGAGGGCGAGCGCAGCGGTTTCCCGACGAAGGCGGCTACGATCGAAGCCTTCCGGCGGCCGAGCTCTTCACGGCCGAGCGCGGCGGAGTTCATCACGAGATCGCCTGGGTCGGCGGGCTCGATCCGGGCGGATACCGGGTCCAGATCGCCGGCCAGCGCGCCGACAGCGTGACGCTCACGATCACCTACCCGGGCGCCGAGGGGAAGCTCGTCTACGCCTCCTTCGGGCCGTTCCCGGTGACTCCGGGCTCCTTGGCCTCGGTGGACATCCTGCCCGGAGCCGATCCGGCCGGTCTCGTGCTCGCAGGCCCCGGCACCGGGCCAATCGTGGGCGCGATGGAGATCGCGTCGCGACCGCCGCTGACTCTCGTCGCCGCAGTGCAGGACTTGGACGCCGATCCGGCGGGCCGGGCGATTTCCTTTCTCTTCAACCGGGCGATCGGACCGCATCCCGCCGACAACGACTCCTCCACGCATTACGAGATCCGGTCGGAGCTCGGCGTCAATCCGCTTCAGGACATCGCACTGCAGGGCCTGGACCCGAGGCGCGTCATCGTCGGCGTCACCAACCATCCTTCTCCCTACGCCACCATCACGGCGCGGGTCACCGGGCTCACGGATTCCTCGAGCCAGCTCCTCTCTCCCGATCCGCAGCAGGCCACGCTGGACGTGCGCGACAAGAGTCCCGGCGGGTCGGTTGAGGGATTCGTCATCGGATCGACGGGAAAGCCCGTCCCGAATGCCGAGGTCGTTCTTCAGGTTCCCTTCACCTCGGATCTGACGGGCGAGTTGTTCCCCGGCGACTTCGCGGCCGCTACGGCCGACGGACAGGGGCGCTTCTTCTTCGAGTATGTCCCGATGCGCCAGGGACAGGTCTTCACGATTCAGGCGGCCGACCCGGCGACCGGATACGACGGCGACGCGTCGGGACAGATCGTCAGCGAAGGCCAGAAGCTCACCTTGAACGTCGTGCTGCTGGCGCGCGGCGACGTCGCGGGAACGGTTCTGGACGAGGCGGGCGCGCCGGTCCCCGGCGCCTTCATCACCGCCGACAGCGTTTTCTTCAAAGGGAGCCAGAATTCGGCCAGCGGCAACTCGGCGGCGGACGGAACGTTTCTCTTCAAGTCCCTTCCGGTCGGGCCGGTGCAGCTCTGGGCGATCGATCCGGTGAGCCGCAAGACCGCTTACCAGACCGCGGTCATTCCCGCCGCCGGCGCCCGGGCCCAGCGGAACATCGTCATCGCTCGCAACAAACGCGCCTCGGTTTCGGGACAGGTCCTGCACGAGAGGGACTCGAGCCCCGCCTCCGGTGTCTACGTCGTGGGTTACGGGCAGCCGGTCCAGGTCCCGTATCCGCCTTTCTACGACCGCAAGTACCTCGGATACCGGATCACCGGGTCGGACGGCCGGTTCGCCTTCGACGATTTCGAGCCGGGCCAGGACTCGATCGAGGTCTACGACTTCACGGTGAGCCGCGGCGCGGTCGTCTCGCGGAGCCTCACCGTTCTGGAGGACAGCCAGACGGTTCTTCAGCTGGTGATTCCCGAGCCGGACACGCATTTCGGCTCGGTCGCCGGCGTCGTGCGGACCTCGCACAACGGTGTCCTCTCTCCTCTGGCCAACGCCGTGGTCTACGCCAACGGCACAGGCGTTCGCACGACGACGGACGCCCAGGGCCATTACGAGCTCGACGCCATCCCGATCGGGGGCCGGCAGGTCTCGGCCTACGACCCGGCGACCCAGAAGCTCGTCTCCGGCAGCGCCATCGTGCAGGAGGGCCTGACCTCCGCGCTCGATCTTCTCTTCGTCACGACCGCCAACATCAACGGGGTGGTCCTCGATCCGCTCGAGCGGTTCGTCCCCAACGCCCTGGTCGCGCAGTTCGACGACGCCGGAAACGCCGTCCGGAGCACGACCGCGGACGGCACCGGCCGCTTCACCTTCGAGAACCTACCCGCCGGCGCGTACACCTTTACCGCCTCGGGCCAGGACGACGCGTCCGGAACCCGGCGCGCGGACGCCGGCGCGGCCACGGTGAACTTCTCAGGATTGCAGGACGCCTCGATGGTGATCCGCTTCGCGGGCTTCTGGAAGATCCAGGGCAAGGTCGTTTCCACCGCGCTCGGCCCGGACGGCCAGCCGCTGGACTCCCCGGTCGAGGCCCATCTGACTCTCACGGCCTTGAAGCTCGTCCGCCAGGGGCCCTTCCTCCTGATCGCGGGGGAAGGGCATCCACTCTACCCGGGACCGGACGAAACGGATTCCTCCTCCGCGGACGGAACCTATGCGTTCTCCGACGTGTTCGGCGGCTTCTTCGGGCTGCGGGCACACCATCCGCTCTTTGGCGATCAGACGGTCGTCGGGAGCATCACGCGCGACGGGCAGATCTTCAATCAGGACTTCCACTATCAGGGCCTCTCCTCGATCGACGGCTTCCTCTACGACCAGCAGGGCAATCCAGTCGGCGGAGCAGCCGTGGATCTGTGGCTCAACAGCGCTCCCGCGACGCGAACCGACCCTCTCCGTCCTCCCTACGCGACCGTCCAGACGGTCTCCGACCCGTCCGATCCTCGAGGAATCGGTTACTACCTCCTGGCGGCGGTGCCCAACGGCGATCTCATCGTGGCGTTTCAGGGGCCGCTCGACGGAGTAGGGCGCTTCGTCGAGGCGCCGGTCCACATCGGCGGGTCTCCCCACCGGGTCCGCGTGACTCTGCGGGCGCGTATGGTCCAGGACGTTCGGGTTCGCGTCTTCGCACCCGATGCCTCCGGTGCGCCCGTGCCGGTGCCGCTCGCGTCGGTTTCGCTCCAGGAAGTCGAATGGCCGAACAGGTCGTTCCGCTCCG
>DATFTF010000193.1:0-5375 GCA_035262245.1 Thermoanaerobaculia bacterium | reverse complement strand
GCTGCCCGAAACCGGAGAGGTAGAGGATCGCCTCCCGCAGGGTCTTGGAGGGGATGGTGCCCGTGTGCAGGCAGACTCCGCCGATCCGCTCGCGCCGATCCACGATCGCGACGCGCTTGCCGAGCTTGGCGGCGGCGATCGCTCCCTTCTGGCCGGCCGGCCCCGAGCCGATCACCACCAGATCGTAGACGTGGGAGTCCACGGCGGGAGAGCCTGCCGTCCCATTGGAAAGCCCGCGTGAAATCGGTGTGGAGATGGCGTGCGCTCCTGTCCTGGCTGAAAGCCTCCGGGATAATAGCCCGTGTGGTTCGCCTCCCCGACTACCACGTTCACACGTTTCGATGCGGCCATGCGGGCGGAGCGTCGCGCGACTTCGTCCTCCGGGCGGTCGACCAGAATCTCTCCGAGATGGCGTTCACCGACCACATCCCGCTCTACTTCCTGCCGCCGGAGCGCCGGGACCCGCGTCTGGCCATGCGCGAGGATCAGTTCGACGAGTATCTGGGCGAAGTCGAGGCGCTCAAAACGGAGTTCGCGGGAAGAATCCCCGTCCGACTGGGCCTGGAGGCCGATTATGCGGAAGGCCACGAGGAGGAGCTCGCGCGTTGGCTGTCCCGGGCCGACTGGGACCTGGTCTTGGGATCGGTGCATTGGGTGGCCGGCGACTGGATCGACGCTCCGGGCTCAGCGGCCCGATTCGAGCGCGAGGGGACCGAAGCGCTCTACCGCGAGTACTACCGGCTTCTGGCCCGCGCGGCGCGCACGGGCCTCTTCGATATTCTGACTCATTTCGACCTGCCCAAGAAACACGGGCACCGCCCGCAAGAACCCGTCGTCGAGGCGGAGGACGCCGCGATCGCCGCAGCGCGGGAAGGCGGCTGCGCGGTGGAGATCTCCTCCGCCGGCCTGCGAAAGCCCGTCGGCGAGCCGTACCCCGAGCGGCAGCTCCTCGCGCGCATCGCCGCCGCGGGCGTTCCCGTCTCCTTCTCCTCCGACGCCCACGCCCCTCTCGAGGTCGGCTGGGGATATGACCGGACGCTGGCACACGCTCGCGCGGCAGGGGTGCGCCAGTTCGTCACCCTGGAGAAGCGCCGAAAGATTCCCCACCCGCTCCCGGCGGGCGACCCGCGGCCGACGGCCTGATCAGAGTCCGGAAAGGCGGCGCCCGTTGGCGGCGTCCCGCCGCGCAGAAGCTTTGCCTGTCACCGATCTTCCGAGCGAGGCGAACAGATCAGCCGAGGGGCGCCGGCGCCGCGCGAAGGTCGCGTAGTCGACCTCGAACAATCCGAAACGTGGACGAAATCCCTCCAGCCATTCGAAGTTGTCCAGCAGCGACCAGTAAAAGTAGCCCTCGATCGGCATTCCGGCATCGAGATGGTGGCTGACGATCAAGGCGTGCTCGTGCAGAAACGTCCGCCGGTGCCGGTCGTTGCCCGTGGCGATTCCGTTCTCCGTGACGATGATGGGCAGCCCCGTCTTCGCGGCGTCCCGCAGGACCCGATCGAGGCCCTCCGGATGGATCTCCCACCCCGTGTCGGTCAGCCCGCGGCCGCGCGGATCGCGATAGAAGAATTCTCCGACCGCGCCGGGCAGTCCCCGGAACCGCAGGTGGACGCGGCTGTAGTAGTTGACTCCGAAGAACCCGGTGACCCGCGGCAGGTCGGGGATCGAGAAAACCGCCTTGCCCTCCCCCGGAAAGGACCAGCGCACGTCGCCGGTGCTCAGGGCTTCCACCACCGAACGGTTGTAGAGACGCTCGCCGGCATCCACAAGTTTACGGTCCAGAACGCTGTCCGCTCGATCCGGCGCGAAGTCGAGCATGTTGTGGGCAATGCCCGCCCGCGCGCCGCCGGGACGCGCCGAGAGCACGGCGGCGGCTTCGGCGTGAGCCCGCAGAAGATGCTCGAGAGCTCGCGCCGCGGAAGCGAAGCTCTTCTGGCCCGGCGGGATCATGCCCCCCAGATAGCCGCCCAGCACGAAGACGATCGGCTCGTTCAACGTGACCCAGGTCCGCACGCCGGGCAGCGCGGCGCCGACGCGCTCGGCCAGGCGGCGGAACCAGTCCACGCTGCGGGGGTTTTCCCACCCTCCCTCGCGCCAGAACCAGAGGGGATGGGTGTAGTGGTGGAGCGTGACGACGGGATGAATGGAGAGCTGCTCGAGGTAACCCGCGCGCTCCCGCTCGAGCTCCAGAGCGGCCTCGTCGAACTCGCCGGGACGGGGCTCGAGGCGGCTCCACTCGATCGAGTAGCGGTAAGCGTTCGCGCCGATGGTCGGGAGAAGCGACAGGTCCGAGCGCCATTTCTCCGTATGCCCGGTGGCCTTACCGCACCGGCTGTCGGACGAATGCAGCTTTGCCTGCCGCTCCCACTCCGTCCAGTCGTTTTCCGCCGCGCCCTCGATCTGGTAGGCCGAGGTGGCGACACCCCAGAGCACGAGCTTTCAGCCTTAAGCTATCAGCCGTCAGCCGTCAGCTTCACCAGAGCGGGGCCTCCGATTTCTCTGGCTGAGAGCTGAAAGCTGAGAGCTGAAAGCACTCTCACGTCAGTTCCGTGGCGTGATGCTTCACCCACTTCGCCTCGGCCATGAAGATGGTGTCTTCGCAGATGTTGGTGGCGAGGTCGCCGACGCGCTCGAGGTTCTTGGAGATCGAAATGAGCTCCAGACAGTAGGTGATCAGCGAGGGGTACTCCACCATGTAGGTCAAAAGCTCGCGGATGATGGAGACGTTCTTCTCGTCCAGGATGTCGTCCTTCTTGATGATCTTTCGCGCGAGCTCGAGATCGCGGTTGACGAAGGCGTCGAGCGAGCCCTTGAGCATGGACATCGCCACTTCCGCCATGTACGGGATGTCGATGAAGGGCTTGAACGGCTTCTGCGATGCCAGCCGCTGGGCGCCCTCGGCAATGTTGACGGCATGGTCCCCGATCCGCTCCAGGTCGTTGTTGATTTTCAAGGCCGCGATCAGAAAACGCAGGTCGACCGCCACGGGCTGCTGCAGCGCCAGAAGCTGAACGGCCTGCTCCTCGATGCCCATCTCCATACGGTCGATCTCTTCGTCGGCGGCGATGACCGCGGCGGCCTTCTCCTCGTCGACCTCGGTCAGCGCTTCGATGGATCTCTGGATTTGACGCTCGACCTCGCCTCCCATGAGGATCAGGTTGCGCCGCAGGTCTTCCAGCAGCTCGGAGAAATGCTCTTTCAAGATCGGGTCCCCTTTCGGCTTCTGTCTTTCAGCTCACCGCCGAGGGCTCACGCGCGCCGCGCGTCGACCCCCAGAGCGCTTCCGCCGAGATCATCTCCAGATCCTTCTGATGGATGGCTTCCTCCCGCGCCGCCGGGATAGCGCGCAGAACGACGCGGCGATGAAAGACTTTCTCGAACAGATCCGCTTTGCGGCGAGCGGCGTCGAGCTCCGCCTCGCAGTCTCCGCGGGCGACCGCATCGAGTTCGATCCTCCGGGACCGCACCCGGCAGGACACCTCCGTCACCAGCTGGCGATGGCTGCGATCCAGTCCGTCGGCAATGCGCACCAGCGCCGCCAGCTTCTCCACCACCGGGCGCAGATAGGGATCGAGCCGTTTCCAGTTCTCGTGCGATTCGCGGGGGCCTTTGCCCTTGTGGTAGCGGGCGATCGAGGCGAGGACCTCGATCTCATCCGCCGAGAATCCGGTCAGATCGCCGTGGGTGATGAGGTAGTAGGAATGCTGCTGGTGCTTGGAGAAGCCGACATAGCAGCCGACGTCGTGCAGGAGCGCGCCGTACTGAAGCCACTCCCTCTCCTTGGCCGTCAGCTGATGGAGGGCGTGCGTCTGGTCGAAGAGCTCCAGCGCGAGGCGTGCGACATGCGCGGCGTGCAGCACCTCGGTGTTCCCGCGACGCAGGAGGCGATCGACGCTGCGAGCGCGCACGTCGCGATCCATGGACGGCCGCCGGCCCTCCCGGGCCACATGGTCGAGCAGAATCCCCTCTCGCATCCCGCGCTCGCCGACCATGATCGAGTCGGCGCCGGTGCGCTTGAGGATCCAGGCCAGAAGCAGTCCGCCGGGAACGGAGATGTCGCGGCGCCGCGGGTCCAGGCCCGGAACACGCAGCTTCTCCTTGAGTGTGGTCTTCCGCAAGATCCGATTGACTCTCTTCAATCCGGACCGCGTGAGGGTCCGATGCCCGGACACGACCGGCTCGCGGCCGAGCACGGCCGCCTCGTGAACCAGGGAAAGGGACTGGATGGTGCCCGAGGATCCGACGCAGGTCTTGAACCCCACCTTCCGGACCGCCTCGGCCGCCCGCTTCGCGGCCGACCGGACAGCACGCTTCATGGCCTTCAAGTCCTCCGCGTTCGGAGGGTCGTTGCGGGCAAAGCGGTCAGCCAGCCGAACCACACCCAGGGGCAGGCTCTCCGTCAGAAGAACCCGCGAGCCGTCGGAGACCACGAGCTCGGTCGAGCCTCCCCCGATGTCGATCAGAAAGAGGGGATCCAGGCGCGCCGGGAACTCGCTGCGCACGCCGAGGTGGATCAGTCGAGCCTCTTCGTCGCCGGAAATGACGTCCACGGAGACGCCGGTACGCCGTTTGACCGCCTCCAGAAACTCGGAAGAGTTTTCGGCTTCCCGGACGGCGCAGGTCGCCACGGCCCGCACCAGCTCCGCCTCCTGGGCCGCAATCGACTTCTGAAACTGCTCGACGGCGCTCGCGCCGGCCTCGATCGCCTCGGCCGACAGGCGGCCGGTGGCCAGGGTCTCGCTGCCCAGACGCACCAGGGACTTCTCCCGGGCCACGATCTCCAGAATCCCGTCCGGATCGACCGAGGCCACCAGAAGCTTGATGGTATTGGTGCCAATGTCGATGGCAGCCAGCTTCTTCACGGCAGAAGAATTGTCCGCGGGCCCGCGGAGGACCGCGTCAACTCGGCGTGAAGACGGCGTGAAGTCGCCCAACTCGGTTTCAATCAGTTCGAACCTATAATAGCGCCCCCCATGTCGGAAAACCTCTGGCGCCGCCGTGTTCGGTCGCTGCAGAAGGCGCGCAAGAGTCTTCGCGAAAACGAGGCCGAGGCGATCCACGATCTTCGCGTCGCTCTTCGCCGGCTCGGTGTGACGGCGGCGGCCCTGGGCGAGAAGAAGATCGAACGGCGCTCCCGCCGTTTGGCGAGCCGTCTGGCACAGCTGCGCCAGCTGGAGGTCGACCGCGGGTTGCTCGCGCGAGTTCACGCCCTGGGCATCCTGCCCGAAGACGCCTACTCCGGCCTGCAGGCGCGCTGGGACGCGCGCTCCGAGACCGATGCCCGCAGGGCGCTGCGGATCGCACAGGGTCCCCAGATGCGCCGACTCATCACCCGGGCGCGTCGTCGGTCGCGCCGCGACGTCGGCAAGGCG
>DATFTF010000192.1:0-2034 GCA_035262245.1 Thermoanaerobaculia bacterium | reverse complement strand
CCTACGCGGAGAGGCTACTCGCCTTCACGATGCCCATCGTCTCCGAAGCGGCCTTTCAGCAGAAGCGGAACAACGATCGCGAGCCCTTCGGCGACGGTCCGTACAAGCTCGTGTCCTGGGAGCCCAACCAAAAGCTCACGCTCGCGCGCCGGCCCGGGACCTCGGCCGCGGAATTTCCCTTCGCGAAGGTGGTCTTCCGCGTGATTCCCGACAACAACGTCCGCTTTCTCGCGGGTACTCGCGGAGAGCTCGATGAGTTTCGCGTCACGCGCGACCAGCGGTCGGTCGCGGAGAAGACCCCTGAATTTCTCGAGCACAATCGGCTCGTCGAAGCACCGCAATTTCTCACCGTCATGGTGGTCTGGAATTGCCGCCATCCGCTTCTCGCCGACAAGCGCGTGCGCCAGGCGCTCGCCGTGGCCTGGCCGAGGGCGGACACCGCCAAGAGGCTCTACCCGCCCAACGGCGCGTCGCTCGTATCGGGTCCCTACCCGGCGGGCGCGGAAGAGAACGCTCCCGACGTGGCGGTGCCGCGCGAGGACCTCGCGGAGGCGGCGCGTTTGCTCGACGCCGCCGGGCTGACCAAAGGTCCGGACGGCTTCCGCCGCCGGGGCCGCCAGCGCGCCTCCTTCGAAATGCTTTTCCCGGCCAGCTACCCGATCTACGCCAATATTTCCCAGATCCTCAAACAAGCCTACGAAAAGGTGGGCGTGGATCTGCAGTTGCGGTCGCTCGACTGGGCGGCGTACGCCGATCGCTTTCAGGCAGGAGAGTTCGACGCCTGTCCCTACGCCAATACATTCATGCCGCCCAATCTCGACCAATACCCGTTCTTCCACTCGAGCCAGATGCCGCCCAACGGGCAAGACGCCGGTTTCTACCGCAGCGCGGAGGCGGATCGAGCGATGGAGGCCGCGCGTCGCGAGACCGACAGCAAGCGGCGGCTGGAGCTTTACCGCCAGGTTCACCGCGTCCTCGCGGCGGATCCGCCGGCGGACTTCCTCTGGAGCGTGGGACAGTATTGGGGGATTTCCAAGAGCCTGGCGGCCGTCGAAATCTCGCCGGTCGGTCTCTTTCACTTCCTTCCCGGTCCCCTCGGGTGGAAGCCGCTCGCCGCTCCCGCGCGGTAGCAGGCGGGTAGGATCTCGCCATGCCGTCTCCTCTCGAGGGCATCCTCGTGCTCGACCTCTCCCGCGTTCTCGCGGGGCCGTTCTGCACGATGCTCTTGGGAGACCTGGGCGCCCGCGTCGTCAAGGTCGAGGCGCCGAAGGTGGGGGATACGACGCGCAGCTGGGGCCCGCCGTATGACTCGACCAGCGGAATGTCGGCCTATTACCTTTCCGTCAATCGCAACAAAGAATCGATCGCCCTCGATCTCTCGAGTCCAGCCGGTGTCGAGTCAGTCCGCATCCTGGCCTTGCGGGCGGATGTCCTCGTCGAGAACTTCAGTCCCGGTGCGCTCGAAAAATTCGGAATCCGGCTCTCCCAGCTTCGCGAGCAGAATCCGCGGCTCTTGACCGCCTCGGTCACCGGCTTCGGCCGCCGGGGCCCGGATGCAGCATCACCGGGCTTTGACCTTCTGGCTCAGGCGGGCGCGGGACTCATCGCGATCACCGGAACGCCTCATGGCGAGGCGACCAAGGTCGGCGTCGCTGTCTCGGATCTTCTCGCTGGCTGTTACGCGGCGATCGGGATTTTGGCGGCGCTCGTCGCGAGAGAACGCACCGGGAAGGGCGGCCATGTCGAGACCGACCTCTTTTCGGCGACGCTCGCCTCACTCATCAACGTGGCGCAATCGGCGCTGCTGACCGGAGCCGAGGCCGTCCGCTACGGCAACGCCCATCCACAGATCGTTCCCTACCGTTCGTTCACGGCGGCCGACGCGGACTTCGTGCTCGCGGTGGGTACGGATCGGCAGTTCGCCCGCCTGGCCGAAGTCGTCGGGCATGCCGAGTGGGCTGAAGATGAGCGCTATCGCACCAATCCCGCGCGTGTCTCCCACCGCTCCGAGCTCGAGGGCATGCTCGAAGAGTC
>DATFTF010000191.1:0-4409 GCA_035262245.1 Thermoanaerobaculia bacterium | reverse complement strand
GTCCAACATTTACAAGGGGTTGGGGTTCGAGACGCTGCAGACGACGTCGGGGTATGCGACGGTGGAGAGCGGGGACGCGAGCAAGCCGTTGTTCACGTACGCGGCGACGGCGGACAACACGACGCAGGACCCGGTGCTGGTGGTGGGCGCGGCCGACGTCGCCGCTCCCGCAGGATTCCATCCACCCACACCCACCGCCGCATCCGCCGCGCCCACGCCGACGCCCACGGCCGGCGGTTCTCGGACCGTCACGATCAGCGTCAAGGCTTGGGACTTCAGCCCCGGCGGTCCGGTTTCGCCGCCTCTGGTGCTTCAGGCGGGCACCACCTACAGGCTCGTCTTCCACGACGTGGATTCGGCCTCGACGACGACGCCGATGCACGGCTTCTCGGGAATCTCGGACCTGGGTCTTCCTGCCGGCAGCTTCGCTCTGGCCGGACCGGACTTCGTCATTCCCTCCTTCACCCCGCAGCCCTTTCAGCGGGGCAACTGGCCTTTCCGGTGCACACAGGAGAACCCGCCCTGCGGTGGTGACGCCGAGTCTCACCAGGGGATGGTCGGCCTCCTCGTCATCCAGTGAGGGCAGTCATCTCGTAAAGCCGGATACAATTTCGGCCATGGCCGAATCCAGCGAAGCGCCGTCGAAAACGACAGCCGGCGTCGAGGAGCAAAAGGACGACGACCGCCGGGCCGCCGCAGCGTCCGCCAATCGCAAGCGGACGCTGGAGGACTGGGAGGAGAAGAAGCGCCGGTGGCGGAAGATGGGCGTGCCGCCGGCGATGCCGGCAAAGAAGTAACGCCGGCATTCTCTGTGCACGGGTGGGAAGCCATGGCGGAGTTCGTCCTTCGGAGTTCCGCTTTCCAGGAGGGGGCCGCGATTCCGCGCAAGCACACCTGCGACGGCGAGGACGTTTCACCCGAGCTTTCCTGGTCCGGGCAGCCTTCGCAGACGGCTTCTCTGGCCCTGATCGTCGAGGACCCGGACGCGCCCCGAAAAACCTGGGTCCATTGGGTGCTCTTCGACATGCCCGCCGCGAGGTCCTCCCTCCCGGGCTCCGTTTCCGCCCGTCCGGCCGTCGACGGCGGCGGAACGCAGGGCAATAACGATTTCGGAAACTTGGGCTACGGCGGGCCCTGTCCGCCCTCCGGAACGCACCGATACTTCTTCAAGCTCTACGCCCTGGACAAGAAGCTCGGCCTTCCCTCCGGATCGACCCGGCAGGACGTGGGCAAGGCGATGGAGGGGCACGTTCTGGCGGAGGCTCAGCTTCTGGGCCGCTACAGCCGGGGGCGCTGACGCGCCCAACTTCAGCCGGCGGGGCGCTAGCCGCCCTCGAGCGGGAAGTCATCGCCTGCCGCCGCTGTCCGCGCCTGGTCTCCTGGCGCGAGACCGCGGCCCGTCACCCTCCACGGCGATTTCTCGGCGAAGAGTATTGGGCCCGTCCCCTTCCAGCGTTCGGCGATCCCGCAGCGCGGGTTCTCTTGGTGGGTCTGGCGCCGGCGGCCCACGGAGGAAACCGCACCGGCCGCATCTTCACCGGCGACGAGTCGGGAAACTTTCTCTTCCGCGCCTTGTTCGCTGCCGGTTTCTCCAACCGCCCCGAGTCCATCCGCGCCGGCGACGGCCTGCGTCTTTCCGGAGCGCTCGTCACGGCGGCCTGCCGGTGCGCCCCGCCGGGAAATCACCCCACGCCCCGCGAGTTCGACAACTGCCGTGGCTATCTGGTGCGCGAGATCGCGCTTCTTCCGGAAACGGCCGTGATCGTGGCGCTCGGCGGATTGGCCTTTGCCGCCTGCCTGAGGGCCCTCGCCGAGAACGGGCGAACGCTCCCGCGCCCTCGCCCGCGTTTTGCCCACGGCGCGCGTTACCGGATCGGAAAACAGATCCTGATCGGCTGTTATCACCCGAGCCAGCAGAATACGTTTACGGGGAAGCTGACACAGAAGATGCTTCGACAGGTTTTGCGGCGGGCGCGCAAGGAGGCTCTGTCAGTCACTTCTTGAATAGCCTGTCGAAGGCGGCGCGGGCGTCGTCGGGGGTCCCCGTCGCGCGGGAGCCGGTCAGGTCGAAGGATCGGGCCGGCGAATAGAAGCCGCACGCATTGGCGGCATTTTTCGAGACGATGCGCTCGGGGATTGGCTGCGTGCACTCGAAGCGGGCCGCGGTGTCGAAGTGGGCGCATTGGCGGCAGGCGTGAAGAGGCGCTCCGCATTTGGCGCACTTTGTGTCCGGCTGGATCTCCTCGAGGTCCCTGCGCTTCTCGCCGCAGGCGCGGCAGGCGAAGACGACCGCCTTGTCCGTGTCGATGCCGCGTCCGCGCGGGGCACCCGCTTCGCGAGGGGGGCGCGGGGCCGAACGCCCGCGCGACTCGCCCTCGGAGTCCATGTAACCGCGGTGGCGATACTTGCGATCGTTCATGCGCCGTCAGTCTATCCCTTACCCTCCGCCGCCGCCGCCGCCGCGAGCAGGGCCGGATAGGGATCGATGGCCACCCCCTCCCACCAGCGATGGTCCGGGCCGAGCTTCAAGATCGAGAAATGCAGGTGTGGGGTTTGCGGGGGCGCGTCTCCGGTCGTGCCGACGTAACCGATGAGCTGCCCGCGCCTCACGAGCTGTCCGTCGTGGAGCCCTTCGGCATAGCGATCGAGGTGGGCGTAGTAGTAGCAATAGTTGGACGTGCGGTCGAACTCGTAGATGGTTAGGCCCCCCCGGACGCTGCTGAAGAGCTTGGCAATCGATCCATCGACGGCGGCGTTGACCGGGGTGCCACGCGGAGCCAGGATGTCTATGGCCTCGTGGCGGCGACCGTCGCGGGACTCGGAAAAGGAGTCGTGCAGATCCCTCCGTCCGGCGCCCTCGACCGGCATGGCAAGAACTTCTCCGGCGAGCGAGAACGCGGAGAGGGATGGCGTGGTCGCGGCCGCGGGGGTCACTGCCGCCGCGGCGTCCGGAGTCGGTCGCGGGGCCGATTCTGTCGGCGTCGGAAAAGGAATCGTCGGGGGCGGAGCCGGCGTGGCCACAACGCGGTCCGCGACTTCGCGCGAGGTCAGAGTGAGGGGATGTCCCGTCGTCAGCCCCCCGGTCCTCCAGAGGAGGTAGTAGACGAAGAGACCTCCCACCAGGAAGCCGGCGAGAAAAAGAAAGGCGCCGCGAGTACGCATCGCTCGGAGGTTATTTTTCCAGAATCGCGGGCGTTCCGGGACGCACGATCTGCGCGAGCTCGAGCACGTTCCAGTTGGTCAGGCGGATACAGCCGTGGGACTGCGTCCTGCCCACCTTCGAGGGCTCCGGAGTGCCATGAATGCCGTAATGCGGCTTGGACAGGTCGATCCAGCAGACCCCCACAGGGTTGTTCGGTCCTGCCGGAAGTACTTCCTTGTTCCGGTCGGTGGCGTCCCAGAAGAGATCGGGATCGTAATGAAAGACCGGGTTGTGCGCGACGCCGACGATTTTCCAGCTCCCCAGCGGCAGAGGATCGTGGTGGCTGCCGGTGGAAGCCGGGTAATGGGCGATCACGTGTCCGGTATCGTCGAGCGCCTCGACGCAGCCGTGCTCCTCGGAGACGACGATTTTCGCTGCGCGCTCGGTAAGCGGCGCGGCCGCGACGTCGGGAACGAGAATCTCCGCGCCAGCCTGGTCGAACGCCTGGCCGGGATTCAAGCGCTGGAGCAGGGACGGACTGACATGGTACTTCTCGGCAAGCGCTTCGAGCGGGCTGGCGTAGCCGAGAGCCGGGAGCCTGGCCTTCTCTGAAAAATCCTCGGGCAGCGGCGTGAACGGCCCCGCCACGTCCTCCGGCGCGATCGATCGGGTGACCAGGACCGGCGCGTCGTCCCGATCGAGAAGACTCCAGGTCTCGGTATCGACGACTCCGGTCGGCGTCTGTCCCTGCGCTGTCTGGAATGCGATCACCGCTCCCCGGAGGTTGCGGCCGTAGGTCGCGTCGATCTCCCCGCAGGAGAAGTGCTGCCGGTCGAGCAGAATCTGCGCCCGAAGCACCGCGTCCCCGCGGGCTCCCATCGCGATCGTCGGTGCGGTGCCGGGGTCGTTGACCCGCGCGGGGTCGAGGGCGGCCTCGCTCCGAGGGCGGGAGCTGCGCCTGCCGCGGTTGCGGTGGGAAGCGGCCTCGACGGGAGCCGCCGCAAGGACAAGGAAGCACAGAAGCGCAACACTTCGGACCATTGGCGCCGGCGGTCAGAGTCCCTGGCGGGTCTTTGTCGAACCGATCGGCGACGCGATGAGAACCAGGCGTTGCGGAGCCGGTCCGACCCAGGTGAAGGGGTAGCAGGTGATGAGAGTCAGCCGCGGCTGCGATGTAGGAGCGAGGACCGAGACGGCGTCGGGCTTGACGATCTTGCGCTCGACGATCCGATACTTCGTCCTGCCCGAGAGAGTTTCGAGCTCCACG
>DATFTF010000190.1:0-3026 GCA_035262245.1 Thermoanaerobaculia bacterium | reverse complement strand
GCCGAGATGCCCGGGTTCTATGCTCCCGGAGAATATGACCTCGCGGGCACCATCGTCGGTCTCGTGGATCGCGAAAAGATCCTCGATGGATCCCGAGTCCGCGCGGGCGACCTGGCGCTGGGGCTTCCCTCCGACGGACTCCACACCAACGGGTTCTCGCTCGCGCGCAAGATCCTCTTCGACGACCTCGGGAAAAAGGCCGGGGAGCGCATGAAGGAGCTCGAGGGGCGCACGATTGCGGACGTGCTCCTGGCTCCTCACCGATCGTACCTGAGCGCCCTGGAGCCCCTGCTCCGGGAAGATCTCGTCCATGGGATGGCGCACATTACGGGCGGCGGCTTCTACGACAACATCCCGCGGGTTCTGCCGGACGGTGTCGACGTCGTGATTCGCTCCGGGGCCTGGCCGGTGCTGCCGATCTTCGAGCTCCTCGGCCGGGAGGGGCAAGTCTCCTTCGAGGAGATGCACCGCGTGTTCAATATGGGGATCGGCATGGTCGTGTTGGTGTCGCCGAACGACGTGGCTCGCGTCGCGGAGATCTGGACCCGAGGCGCGCAGCGCTTCTTCGCGATCGGGAACGTCACGCCCGGGAATCGGCGCGTCGTCATCGAACCCGCTCCGTAGCGACCTCCTGCCGGATGCCGACACCCGAAGGAGTGGATTCCGAGGTGGCCGCGCCGACCGGCGGCCACATCGCGGGCGATCTGACTTCTCCCCGCGGCGCGTTTCCGAACGCGTTGCGGAGGTGGCTGCGCAGCGATCTGGCGGCGATCACCGGTGCCTTCTTGCCGCTCGGCTATTGCCTGATTCGCGGCGCCATGGGGGCCTCCCTGTGGCTGGACGAGATCCTTTATTACAACTTCGAGAAGCACCCCGAGGTCCGCGCCATCGAGCTCGGAGTTCCGGGATCGTTCTGGGCGCGGCGGCTGGGTCCCTACGCCTATTGCGATTGGATGCGCGGCGTGCACGGACTCTTCGATCTGGTGGGGTTCCATGTCTGGCGCAACCCCGAGCTCTTCCTGCGGTTGCCCTCGCTCCTCTTCTTCGCCGCGAGCGTGGTCCTGCTGTACTTTCTCGCCCTGCGGATCGGCGGCGACCGACTCTGGGCTTTTGGAGTCGCGCTGGCGTTCGGTTCGACGCCCGGATTCCTCTTCTACGCGTTCGAAGCCCGGGTCTACAGCTTCGCGGCCCTGGCGGTGATTGCCTTTCTGGCGTGCCTCGTTCTCGTCCTGGAGGGGGCTGGACCGAAGGTCCTGGCGCTCGGCGTCGGGCTCGGCGTGCTGGTCGCGTGGTCGCATCCCTGGAACGCCTGCCTTCTGGCCGGCCTGGGCTTGTGCCTCCCGTTTCTGATCTGGAGGCAGCCCCGGCAGTGGCGACGCGGTTTTCGGATCGCGATTCTGATCAGCCTGGGATCGGCCCTAACTCTCCTTCAGGCTGCTTACATCTTCTCCATTCGGGTTGCGGGCCAGCATGGGATCCCGTTCCTGGAGCCTCAGCCGTGGAAGTCCGTGCTGTGGTCCACGGTGTACGGGCCCTTCCTGGGCCTTCTCCGGGGGGATCCCGAGTACGTCCTCGGGATTCTCTTCGTCATCTCGATCTGGCGAGCGAGGCCGCCGCAAGGCTGGTGTCTCCCCGCCGCGACGGCGATTGGCCTCGCCCTCTCCGTCGTCGCGATCTCCAAGCTCGGCAATGGGATCAGTCCGCGACACCAGATGGGTCTCTACGCCGGAATCTTCGTCTCCCTGGCTGTCATGAGGGCAGGGTACGTAACCAAGGCTCTCCTGGCGAACATCGTCGGAATCAACCTGGTGCTGCTGGCGGGGACCTCGCAGCGCATAGAGGCCAAGGGCAACGCGCGAGCGATCGCGCAGGCGATCGCCTCCTCCGAGGCTCACACCGTTCCGGTCGTGGTGCAGCATTCCTACGGTTTCGGTTACGCGGATCCGCTGCACAGCATTCCCCTGGCGTTCTACCTCGCGGGCGACGGACTCCCGCCCGGGATCCCGGTCACGGAGATTCTGGAGCTGCCGACGCATCGCGATGTGGGTCGCGTGTGGATCGATAGAGACTATTTCGTCAACGGCGTCGCGCGCATCGGGGAGTTCTCCCGCGCCCCGGTGGAGGAGTGGACCGCATATCTGAGCAGGCTGCCCGCCCCGGCGCTCTGGCTGGTCGCGCCCCAGAGCAGCCCGATCGACCGGACTCAGGAGAAGCAGTACGAGATCGCCCTCCGGCGCGCCGGATTCGTTCGCGACCCGGGCGTTCGGGAATTCACTGGCCATCCTCCTACCAAGCTGATGCTGTGGCGGAGAGCCGAGGCGCATTAGTGGCGCCGGACCCTAGCCGCATCGCGGTCCTCCTCTCCGGGCGGGGGTCGAACTTCGAAGCCATTGCCGACGCCGTCTCTTCGGGAGCCATCCCCCGTTCGGAGATCGTCGCCGTCCTCTCCGACGTGGAGGACGCGATCGGCCTTCGGAAAGCCAGGCGCCGCGGCCTGAACGCGCACGCCGTCGACCGTCGACGCTTCTCCCGGCGGGCCGATCACGAGCGCGCGGTTCTGGATGTGCTCGGAGCGGCGCGGCCGGACCTGATCTGCCTGGCCGGCTACATGAGAGTCCTCTCGCCGGAATTCGTTGCCGCCTATCCCGGGAAAATCCTCAACATTCATCCCTCGCTGTTGCCGAAATTCCCGGGCCTGCATCCTCAGCGCCAGGCCCTGGAGGCGGGAGCGATCGAGTCCGGATGCACCGTCCACATCGTCGACGAGAGAGTCGACGCGGGCCCGATCGTGGTGCAGCGCAGGGTCCCCATCCTCCCCGGCGACACGGAGGAGTCTCTCTCCGAGCGCATTCTGGAAGAGGAACACCGCGCCTACCCGGAAGCGATCCGGAAGGTGCTGGGACTATGAGCGGGAGGCCGCCCGAGGCCGCGATGTCGCGTCGCGGACGAAGTCGGTGAGCGTTTCGACGACGTAATCGATCATCCTGTCGGTGATTCCGGGGTAGACGCCAATCCAGAAAGACCGC
>DATFTF010000189.1:0-7142 GCA_035262245.1 Thermoanaerobaculia bacterium | reverse complement strand
CGCGACTTGATCTGCGTTGCGATCTTGGCGTCTTTGGCCTGTCCCTCGAGACTCTGGTTGACGCGGCAGGCGAAGGCCAGCGCTGCGCAGAGCACGAACAGGATTGCTGGGAATCTCTTGAGAGACATCATCTCCTCCGTCATGACAGCGAGCAATCGATGTGCCACCGGCGGACCGGTCGGGAGAAGAAGAGACACGCGCCGTAATCCGCTCTCCTCTCGACGCGTCTAGCTTGTTGATGATCGGATCCGGCAAATGGAGCTGTCTCCGCCGGGCCGCGACGCCGGCGACACTGGCGCGATGGCTGGTGCGCGGCGCGCTCGCGGCTTTGGGCGCGGCATCCTGTCTCTGTGCGGGCTCCGCCCCGCCTGCCGCACCGGCGGCCTCCGAGACTGCTGCCCCGGCCGCCGCAGCCACGCTCCCGACGGTTGCCGTTTCGCCCGAGTCTCTGGCCGGCGAGTGGCTCTTCGAGGTCACACGGGGAGGCGATTCGATTCAGTACAGCCTACACTTCGCCGTCCAGGAGGGCATCCTGGCGGGAAGCCTGACCGGACCCGATGGCAACGTTCAAGAGCTTTCCAAGATCGCCTTCCACGAAGACAAGGTCAGCTGGGACGTGTCCGGCGAGACCCAGTCGCTGCATTACGAAGGGACGTTCAGCGGCGACTCCATGAAGGGAACCGTCAAGAGGAGCGGCAGAGGTCGCTCCGGCGGGCGCGGTGGAGAGTCGGGCGGCGGATCGGAGGGCTCCTCGAGCGGCGGAGGCTACGCAGGGGGCGGCCATGGGCGAGGACGTCGGTCGGGCGGACGAGGAGGCGGGCAGCCGATGACCTGGAGCGCGTACAAGTCCGTCGCCGTGCCAGGGGAACGTTCCGCGCCCGCACCCACGCCGGGGGCGTCGGAAGTCAATCCCTGAGACGAAGGTCAACCCAGACTGCCTGCCTCGCCCGGGACCACTTCGAGACTGCGGGAACTTCCGCGTCCCGCCCCCGTATCACCGCAGAACGAGGCGCCTCGACCCCCGGCTCTCGCAGGGAGAAGCGGACCAATGACTCGCAGGACGAACGCCAGAATCGCCGGACTCGCCTTCCTCATTTACATCGCGGCTGCGTTTACCGGAATGATTCTGGAGAACAGGGCCATCCACGGAGAGGGGACCGCCGCGAAACTGGCCTCCCTCGTCCAGCACGCGTCCGACCTGCGCGCCGCCGTTCTGCTCTTCATGATCGGCAATTTCTGCGCGCTGGTCCTGGCCGTGACGCTCTATGCGATCACCCGCGATCAGGACCCCGAGCTGGCGTTGATGGTCCTAGTCTGCCGCACTGCCGAGGGGGTCGTCGGCGGGGTCTCCCTGTCGAGGACGGCGGGTCAGTTGTGGCTCGCCACCGCCGGCGGAGCCGATGCCTCCGAGCCCGGGATCCGCGCGCTTCTGCTCCAGTCGCCGAGCGGAAGCATGGAGATCGGTGCGACCTTCTTCGCTGTCGGCAGCCTGTGCTTCTCCTACCTTCTCCTGCGAGGGCGGATGGTCCCGGTCCCGCTCGCCTGGCTGGGCGTGCTGGCATCGATTCTGGTCGTCCTCTGTCTTCCTCTGCAGCTGGCGGGCCTCCTTCGGGGTCCGATCACAGATTTCATCTGGCTGCCGATGCTCGCTTTCGAAGTGCCGCTCGGCTTCTGGCTGATCTTCAAGGGAGTCGCCCTGCCCGCGCGGAGAGGGTCAGCGTGATTCAGGATTCGGCGGCGGCCACCCACGCCGCGAGCGCCGCGAGCTTCTGGTCCTGCGTCCAGGGCGGTCCGAGCGCCCGGCCGGCCTGACCGATGCGCCGCGCGATCTCGGCGGCGGGCCGTCCGAGGTTCTTCTGCGCCCGCGCGGAAAGCTCTCGCTCGGAAATCGCAACGAGAGTGAGGCCGACTTGCCCGGCCGCCAGCGCCAGCGCGTCGCGGAAGAGCGCGCCGTCGGCGGCGTGGATGAGCGCATGGGAGGCGAGAATCGCCGCGAGGTCCGGCAACGGTCTTGCGGCGGCCGTGAGAAGCGCGCAGCCGGAGGGCTCGAAGCCGCGGTCCCGCAGGTCGGCGACGGCCTGACCCAGGGACTCGAGCGCGCGGCGGCGCGCGTCCTCCGCATAGCCTTCGACAATGCGGCGCGCCCGCGGCAAGGGCTGGCCCTCGGCCTCGTGGTAGGGCTGCTTGGGGCCGGCCACCTGAGGGTCGCCGAGCTCGAGACGGCGGCGGTCGAGAACGGTCACGTCGGCCCGGGTGCCGGCCACCGCGACGAGAGCTGCCCAGCCCGAGTGTGCACGCAATCCCAGCGCGGCCGCCGAGGCTGCAGTCGCCGGCCGCGCTTTCCCCCGCGTCACTTTCCCGCGGGGAAGACGTTCGTGACCTTGCCGGTCCGCGCGTTGATCACGACGCTCAAGACCTCCTTGCCCGCGGCGTTCTGGTAGTTCAGATACCAGTCGGTGTCTCCTCCTGGCCGGTTCTGCGACAGGCCGGCCATGATCTTCGCGCCCGGCCCGACCGAGCTCCCGCCCGCCTTCTGCGCCTCGTCGTAGAGCGCCTTGCTGTCGAACGTGGCCTGGTCCACCTTTTCGATGACGCGGCCGCCCGCGCCCCCCACGGCGTAACAGGTGATCTGTCCGCTGGTGACCGAGATCATGTCCACGGCCTTGGCCTTTTCGGAGGAGAACTTCAGGCTCCAGTCCGTGGATTTTCCCTGCGCGTCGAGGGGGCCGAGCGACGTCGTGGTGACCTCGAAAGGAACCGCATCGGCCTGCCAGGCGCGGGCCCGAGCCTGGGCCAGGTCCCACGCCTCCTTGGCCGTGATCGCCGCGGGTTTGCCGGTCTTGCCTGCCGCACAGGCCGGCTTGATCTGCGCCCGGGCGAAAGCGGGCAACAACCAGACCGCCGCCAGGGCGACGGCCAGACGTGGAATCGCGGCGGACCGTTGCATGAGTGCCTCCTTGCCGCGGGGCGGCGGTTGCCGGGGTTGGGGCGATTATCTCGCGATCGTCCCCGCTCGCAGACCGGTCAATCTCTGCTGAAGACGGCGAGCGCTCCGGAGAAGGCCCAGTACACGGCGAGGAGAAGGCAGAAAAGGAAGCTCGCAGGCGGCGACCAGAGAGCGAGCAGGAACGCGGCGACGTAGAGCGCCGGGCCCGTGCGGTACTGGCGCGAGAGAGCGCGCACCCTCGCCGGGTCCGTGTTCCGCGAGAGCAGGCGTCCGCCCGCGGTCGCGTAGGACCACAGCAGGTTGAAGGCGATCGCGAGCGCGACGTACGTGCCGGCGTAGATCAGCGCCGCGGTCCGGGCCTGCGGCAACAGGAGATAGCCCGCAACGAGGGAGGTGGGGAAAGGAACGAAGGTCACGAAGAGGAGGAGCAGACCGTTCAAGAAGAGAAACGTTCCGTCGGCGCGCCGCAGGTGGTCGAGCATCCGGTGGTGGTTCACCCACATCACCAGGATGGTGGCGAAGCTCGCGAGGTAGGCGAGAAAGGTGGGCCACTGGCGGGCGAGCGCCGGCCCCAGCGGCGCGCCCCCGAGCGCGGCGGGCGTGGGGACTTTCAGGTCCAGGACCAGGAGCGTGATGGCAATCGCGAAGACGCCGTCGCTGAAAGCCTCCAAGCGGCCGGTCGACCGGTTCTCTTCCTCTTCCCGGGCCTCCGAAGGAGACGTCATCCGGCTAACAATATATGTATTGTTGTCACCGCGCCGCAGCCTGACGGGAGAGCTGCGTCCACTCCGCCAGCCGGCGCTCCAGCAGCGACTCGAGCTGGCCGGCCGTGGCGACCTCCTGGGCCGACGGAGCGGTGTCGGCGCTCTCGACCGCGTTGTAGACGCTCGCCAGGCGCTCGGCCACGCGGGACAGGCTTTCGTCTCGCTCCGACGCCTTTCCCTGTCCCTCCGCGATGCCGGCCGCGCGCGCGTCGAGATCGGCGGGAACCGTCACCGCGGCGTTCTTACGGGCCTCCGCGAGCTTGGCGCGCAGAGCGTGAACCTGCTCCAGCGCGTCCGAGGCGCGGTCGAGGTCCCCGGACAGACGCGAAGCGAGATCGAACTGCCGGACCAGGTCCTGCTCGGGGACCGTCACGCGCGGGTCCATGCGCAGCTCGAGCGGCTGCGTGAGCTGTTTGCCTCCCACGATCAGACGCACCGTGTAGCGGCCGGGCAGCGCCAGCACACCCTGAGGCACGATCGGGGTGTCCTCCCCCCAAACCGCGGCGATCGAATACTCGTAGCTCGGCGCCCGGGGCCGCCGCGAGCGCAGGTCCCAGACGATGCGGTGATGTCCGGCGGTCGGCGGCGGGAGCGGGGCCGGACGGATCCAGCCCTCCGTGAAATAGCGGCGCGCGTCGAGCTTTTCCGGCGAATCGGAGCTCGAGTAGGCGCGGACGACGCCGCCCTGCGCATCGAGAATCTCGATTTTGACGCCGCCTTGGGCGGGAGCGCTGAGGACGTAATCGATGATCGCTCCCGCGGGCGGATTCTTGCCCTCCGGCGTCTCCGGCGGCAGAGGCGTGTCGCGGTTCTCATTGGCGCGCACACGGGTGGCTGCCGCCGGACGGACCAGGTAGGGCGCCGCCTGGCTTCGGTCCGCCGCGGCGCGCAGCGGTGAAACGTCGTCGAGGATCCAGATCGCGCGTCCTTGGGTGGCTGCGATCAGGTCCGCGCCGTGCACCGTCAGGTCGCCCACCCAGGCCGTCGGCAGGTTTCCCTGCAGCGGCTGCCAGCGTCCGCCGTCGTCGAAGGAGACGAAAACGCCCGCAGACGTGCCGGCATAGAGGAGCCCTCGGCGGACCGGGTCGGCCCGCACCACGGTGACGAACTGCTCGGACGGCAGGCCGGCGGTGATCGGAGTCCAGGTCTTTCCGTAGTCGTGCGTTCGGTACGCGTAGGGAGCGAAGTCGTCGGTCCGGTGACGGTCGGCCGCGACGTAAGCCGTTCCCGGATCGAGCGGCGAGAGGTCGAGCGACGCGATCTTGCTCCAGGGAGCAAGCGCGGGAGGAGTGACGTTCTGCCAGCGCCCTCCGCCGTCGCGGGTCAGCCAGACCATCCCGTTGTCCGTGCCGACCCAGATCTCCCCCTCTTCGCGTTGCGAGAGCGTGATGACGAAGATCACGCCGAATCCGCACGGTGTGGTGCTGGCGAGCGTGACTGCGCCTTCGCACCCCGAGGCGCCGGGGACCGCGCCGGTCAGATCCGGGCTCACGATCGTCCAGCTCTGCCCGCGGTCGGTCGACCGGAAGAGCCGCTGCGAGCCGAAGTAGAGCGCGTGCGGCGGCCTGGCCGATACGGCGATCGGGGTGATCCAGGTGAAGCGGTCCAGGACCTCGGTGGGACGGCGCCCGTACGTGCTCTCGATGGCCGGCGAGATGTTGGCGACCTGGCCGGTGCGGGAGTCGAAGCGCGTGACCGTTCCGCCGAGGCCCGTCCCGTAGATGAGATTCGGATCGGCGGGATCCGGGACGTCCCAGCCTCGCTCTTCGCCCCCCACCGGATTCCATTCGCGGTAGGTCACCGCTCCGTAGTCGCCGCGGCTCGCGATCCCGGCGGTGCCGCTGTCCTGCTGGCCGCTGTAGATCCAGTACGGAAAGCGGTCATCGGTCGCCGCGTGGTAGAACTGGCCGGTCGGCTGGTTGTACCAGTCGCTCCAGGTCTTCCCGCCGTTGACGGTGATCACCGTTCCCTGATCGCTTGCGGTGACCATGTGGTCGGCGTGCTCCGCGTCGATCCACAGGAAGTGGTAGTCGTCTCCGCCGGGAGCCCCCTTGAAGAAGCGAAAGGTCTTGCCGCCGTCCTCGGAGCGGCGGATGGACTGCCCCATCACATAGACGACGTCCGGATTGCGCGGATCGGCGGTCACGCGGCCGAAGTAGCTCGAAGCGAATCCCTCCTCCTGGTGCACCAGGGTCCAGCTCGTCCCTCCGTCATCGGAGCGGTACAGGCCGCCTCCGGAGGACCTTCGAGATCTTCGCGACGGCCCGGCTGGCGCCGGCGCGTCCACCAGCGCGTACACGCGCCCGCGCGGCGCCACGGCGAGCCCGATGCGGCCCAGATCGCCCGCCGGCCAGCCGCCCCCGGTGAGCTGTTTCCAGGTGCGCCCGCCGTCGCTCGACTTGAAGATTCCGCTTCCCGGCCCGGCGACCGGCTGAAAGTAAGAGAGCCATGGAAAGTTCCGGGCCTGCCAGAGGGCCGCGTAGACGACCGAAGGATCGCCCCGGTCCCAGGCCAGATCGACGGCGCCGGTGTCCTCGTTGACGAAGAGCGTCTGCTTCCAGCTCCGGCCTCCATCCTCGGAGCGGAAGACACCGCGCTCCCGGTTGGGGCCGTAGTAGTGCCCGAGGGCGGCGACAAGCACAATATCTGTATTGTGAGGATCGACGAGGATCCTCCCGATGTGCCGCGTGGCCTCGAGCCCGACCCGCCGCCAGGTCCCGCCCCCGTCGTCGGACCGGTACAGGCCGTCGCCGGCGGCCAGGTCGTAGCGGGCCTCGGTCTGCCCGGTGCCGGCGTAAATCACCGCGGGATTGGAAGGCGCCACGGCCAGCGCTCCGATCGAAGCCGAAGACGCGCGGTCGAAGAGCGGGACCCAGGTCTGGCCGGCGTCCTCGGTCTTCCAGACGCCGCCGGCCGCCGCGCCGAAGTAGAAGGTGTTGGGCGACCCGGGGACGCCTTCGGCGCAGGTGGCCCAACCCCCCCGGAACGGCCCCACCAGCCGCCAGCGCAGGTCGGCAAAGCGCGCCGGATCAACCGTCTGCGCCGAGCCCGAAGCCGCGATCGCGGCGAGCAGAATTCCGGCGAACAATGCGTTCAGCGTCCTCATCGGGCCCGTTCCTCCAAAGGGCCGAGCATATGCCGGCCGCCGGACGCCCGGCCCGGGAACTGCGGCAGTCCGATTCCCCGGCTTCTCGACGAACCCGAAGGGGCAACGGGACCGGACCGGACGGGCAGCGGCTCGCCGCGTTGCGTGGCGTAGACTCTCTTCGGTGAAACCCGCATCGGTCGGGGTCCTCCTCCTGGGCGGTCTCGTCCTCGCCGGTTCGGGCTCTGCTCAGCAGCGCATCGAGCCGCCCGGTCCTCTGGAGCCCCGAAACAGCGGCAACCCCTTGATCCGCGAGGGGGACGCTCACTTCAACCGCCGGCAGGAA
>DATFTF010000188.1:0-12044 GCA_035262245.1 Thermoanaerobaculia bacterium | reverse complement strand
CGGCAGGCGCAGCGCCCTCATCAGGACAGGCAACCAGGGAAGGAATCCGGCAGCGATCACCGCCGCATGTACCGGGCTCCACATGAGGAAGCGGCGCGCCGTCGCGCGTCTTCCCGGATCGCCACCGACCGCGTCCTCGATCACCAGCGCCGGTGCGGCGAGAGCGAGCACGAATGCGGCCAGATAGAGAGAGTACAAACATCCGAGGCTGCAGAAGTAGAACGCGAGGAGAGTCGAAAGCCGCGGCCGCTCGAGATGCCGGTCCATTGCCAGAAGCGCCGCGACCAGGAAGAGCGTGCCCAGGGCATAGGGACGAACCTCCTGCGAGTAACGCACGTGGAAGGGAGACAAGGCCAGGAACGCGGACGCTGAGATCGCAACCGCGAAGCCTGCCCTGCGGGCCAGCAGAATTCCCAGAAGGACCACGCACAGGATGCCCCACACCGCCGGGAGAGCTCTGTGCCAGGACCCTCCCGCCGCGACCGGGAACCAGAGCTTCTGCACGATGTAGTCGAGAGGCGCGTGGAGTCCCTGCGTTCTCAGGGAGCTCCACATGCTGCTCCATGTCCCGCGGACCGTCGAGAGCTCGAGAATCTCGTCCAGCCAGTAGGAGAAGTGGCCAAATCGCAGAAAACGAATCGCCCCGGCGGCCAACGCCAGGCCTATCCAGAGAATCACCGCACGTCGGTGGTCGGACATCGCGAGATGTACTGGCCTAAATCTCGTCCTCTTTCAGCAGCCGCCCCGCGATCTCGCGAATCTCCCGGGCCACGCCGCGGCAGCCGGCCACGATGTTGCCGCGCTCCCAGTAGGCGCGCCCGCCGGCGAAGTCGGTCATTTCGCCGCCGGCCTCCTCGATCAGGAGCGAGCCCGCGGCCAGATCCCAGGGCGAGAGGCGGAACTCGAAGAAGCCGTCGAAGACGCCGGCCGCCACCATGGCCAGATCGAGCGCGGCGGACCCGGCCCGCCGGATGGCGCGGGCGTGCAGGAAGACCTCGCGAAAGAGCGACAAATAGAGGTCGATCCGCTCGCGGTAGCGGAAGGGAAAGCCGGTGGCCACGAACGCGCCGTCCACGCCGGCGCAATCGCTGACGCGCAGGGGCTCTGCGTTGCGAAAGACGCCTCCCCCTCGCTCGGCGGAGTAGAGCTCGTCGCGGAGCGGGTCCCAGACGACCCCGGCCACGATCTCTCCCTGTTCGCGCGCCGCGATCGACACGCACCAGAAGGGAAAGCCGGAGACGTAATTGGAGGTTCCGTCCAGCGGGTCGATGATCCAGGTGCGCGGGGCGCGGGCCGAGCCGGAGGCGCCCCCCTCTTCTCCCAGGAAGGCGTCGTCGGGAAACGTTTCCCGGATGCGCTGGATGATCGCGGCCTCGCTCTCGCGGTCGGCGGACGTGACGAAATCGTTCTTCTGCTTCTCGGTCACCGATCCGGCGGGCAGGGCGCGCCAGTTGCGGACCAGGACCGCCCCGCCCGCGCGGGCTGCCGCGACCGCCGTTTCGAGCAGGTTCGATCTCATCGCGGCGCGGGCCGGGCGCCGGCGAGCCGCGCGAACCCTTCGGCGATCGCTTTCTCCGCCGGCGCGCCGAGCACGTTGTATCCGCGCTCGCCGGCTCGCGCGCCGCGGCCGTCGGAAAAGGTCTTCCACCAGTAGACGCCTCGCCACCACGGCTGGCCGTCGAAGGCGCGGAAGAGCGCGCGGATGGCGCGCGCGGCGTCCTCGGGAGCGGGGGGACGTCCGGTGTTCTCGTCGTGGGGCTGCATCCAGCCGGCCTGGACCGGCGGGTATCCCGCCTCGGTCAGGATGACGGGCTTGCCGGTCCGGCGCGCGAGCTCGGAAAGCGGCGCCGCGGCCCGGCGCGCGCCCGCTTCGAGCTCCGCATCCGTGACGTCGGTCTTGGTCGAAAGAGCGTCGTAGAAGTCGACGCCGATCGCGTCCAGAGCGTCCCAGAAACCCACGCGCGCCGCTCCGGCCGCCCAGTTGGCCGCATAGGTCAGCGTCGCGCCTGTCGCCAGCCGCACCGCGGCGATCGTCTCCAGCCACTCCGTCCGGTGCGCCTCGGTGCCGACGAGCTCGGTCCCCACGCACAGGATCGAGGCCCCGGCGGCTTCGGCGATCAGAGCATTGTGGATCAGGAAACGCCGGTAGGCGTCGAACCAGCGCCGCCATTCGACTTCGCTCGCCATCGCCGCGTCGCCGACGAACGCGCCGGGAATCCAGATTTGCGGCTTGACCATCGCCGTCATGCCCAGCGACCGCGCGTCGGCCACCGCGCGCACCGATCCCTCGTCGGTTTCGCCCTGAGGGCTCTTGTGCACGAAGGAGATTTCCGCAGTGTGCGCGTCGCGCGAGTAAGCGAAGGGCATGACCGAGATGGAGTTGACGTTCAGGCCTGCCAGGCGCGCCAGCGTCTCCCGCGAGCGGAGCGACGCGTAACCGCCGGCGATGGAGTTGGTCATGGCGTAAGACATGCCGCGCAGGAATCCGGGGGGGAGCCCCCGACGGGCCGGAGGCCGGACCGTTTCGCCGGCGGCGCGCGCCGACCAGCGCTCGAGCGCGCCGCGACAGTCCGCCTCGCCGGCGACGAGGATGCGGAGGACCGCCTCTTCCCCTTCGGCGCGGGCTCCGGCTTCGATCCAGGAGGCCGCGGCACCCACGGCGAAGAGAGGAGAGATCTCTTCGTTCCCCTGGAAGACCTGGTCGACGGTGGGCTCGACCCGGGCGGCCTTCAGGAAGGCGTAGAAGGACCCCACGTCGCGCCCCCACCATCGCGCGGCGGCGCGCGCGCCGACAGCCGCGGCCAGGAGGGGCCGGTCGAGCAGCCGCGGCTCCGCGGCCGCGAAGGCTGCCGTGGCCAGAACCGCCGTCACGCAGTCCGGAGTGGGCGGCGCGGAAAGATCGATATCGACCGCGATCTCGCTTCCGTTTCGGGACAGATCCGCCGGCCGCGTCGAGCCCGTCGCGCGCGCCTTGGCGGACGGATCGGGAAACAGTCGAACGGAAAGCGGCGCCTTGCGGTTGCCCGCGGCGGCGAGAAACCGGCGAAGGACCGGCTCCCAGCGGGCGATTCCGCCGCGGTCCGGCTCGTGGAACCGCCAGCGGATCCCTCCCGTCTCCTCGGTCTGAAACGATTTTAGGAAGGCGTCTTGCGCCGAGATCTCGTCGTGGTCGGCCGCCCGATCGATGGCCAGAGAATTCTTGGCCCTGACGAAATGCCCTTCCTTGGTCAGTTCCCCCGAGACGACCTCGTAATCCGGAGGCGCCGACTCCCGCCAGAAGAGCCGCTCGAGCGCGAGCCGCAACGCGGTGTGCGCGCCGATGCCGAGCACGATGGTCACCAGGGGACGGCGCGGGTCGGTCAGCGCCACGGCATCGCGGTCGCCGCGGTAAGCGCGGCCGTCGAAGACGAAGCCGGACGGCTCGAGGCGCACGGGGAAGCCCGAGAGGAGAGATCGGAGCGCTTCCGGCGGCGGCAGGGTCGAGACGTAGACCGCTTCAAATCCGGCGCGCACCGGCGATGCGATCGGGCCCAGATCGATCTCCGCGCCCGAGCGGCGAGCCCAGCCCTTCACGCGTTCGGCATCCGGCCCGGCCAGGACGGTCTCCGACAGCCGCAGGGCGATGCGCCGCTTCTCCTCTCCGGCGGCGCCGTCGGGGCGCAGCAGGATCAGCAGGAAGAGAGAGCCGATCAACCCTCGGGGAAATCGGGGCATGACGCGCGCTCAGTGTGGGACGGAAGCCCGGCGGTCCTCTTCGCGCTTCCAGACGATCCGGCCGGCCACGATGGTGGCTGCAGCCGCGCCGGTGAGCTCCCACCCCTCGAACGGCGTGTTGCGCGAAAGCGAATGGAACCGCGAGGACGCGACCGTCCACTTCCGATGGGGATCGAAGAGCGTCAGATCCGCCGGCGCTCCCTCGGCGAGTCCGCCGCCCGGAAGACGGAAGGCCCGCGCCGGGCCGGTGGAGAACACCTCGGCGAACCGCGCCAGGGAAAGCCTTCCCGGGAGAACCAGCCGATCGTGGGCCAGGGCCGCGGCCGTCTCCAGCCCCACGATCCCGAACGGCGCGCTGTCGAAGTCCACGGCCTTCTCGTCCTCGTGATGCGGGGCGTGATCGGAGGCGACGGCGTCGATCGTCCCGTCGGCCAGACCTGCGGTCAGGGCCGCGACGTCCGCGGCCTCTCGCAGCGGCGGATTCATCTTGGCGTTGGTGGAGAAACCGGAACGCGCCACCTCCTCGTCGGTCAGCGTGAGATGGTGCGGAGTCACTTCGCAGGTGACCGCGATGCCTTTGGCCTTGGCCTGGCGGACGAGATCGACGGTCCGAGCCGTCGAGACGTGCGCCAGGTGCAGCCGCCCGCCGCTGACCTCCGCCACCAGAAGATCGCGCGCCACGGCCGCCGCCTCGGCGATGGCCGGCTGTCCGGCGAGGCCCAGCCGTGTCGAGACCGCCCCTTCGTGCATGGGCGATCCGCCCGAGAGCGTGGAGTCCTCCGCGTGCTGCACGATCGGCATGCCGAAGAGGCTGGCGTGCTGGAACGCGTGGCGCAGGAGCGCGCCGTCGGCCAGCCACTTGCCGTCGTCGGAGACGGCGACCGCGCCCGCCACGCGCATCTCGCCGAACTCCGCGAGCTCCCTGCCCTGCTGACCCTTGGTGATCGCCCCGATGGGATAGAGCCGCGTGCCGGCGACGCCGCGAGCCTTGGTGACGATGTACTCGGTGATCGGGCGGCTGTCGTTGACCGGGTCGGTGTTGGGCATGGCGCAAACGGCGGTGAAGCCTCCGGCCGCCGCGGCCGCGAGGCCGGTGGCCACCGTTTCGGCGTACTCGCGGCCGGGCTCCCGCAGGTGCGTGTGCAGGTCGATGAAGCCGGGAAAGACGTACAGTCCGGAGGCGTCGAGAACCTCCGCGGCCTCGGACGGCAGGTTCCGCCCGAGACGGGACACGGCTCCGCCTTCGAGCAGCACGTCGGCGATCTCGTCGCGCCCGGCAGACGGATCGATCACGCGGCCTCCCCGCACCAGGAGCCGCGCGGTCACGCCTCCCCCTCCCACGGACGGCCGGTCAGGAGCAGGTAGAGCACGGCCATTCGCACGGCTACCCCGTTGGCCACCTGGTCCAGGATCAGCGACCGAGGCGAATCGGCGACTTCCGACGAGATCTCCACCCCGCGGTTCATCGGACCGGGATGCATGACCACGGCGTGCGCGCCGGCCCGAGCCAGGCGCGCTGCCGTCAGCCCGTAGCGCTTGAAGTACTCGCGGGTGGAAGGAAAGTAAGAGGAACCCTGCCTCTCGAGCTGCATCCGAAGCATCATGACCACGTCGGCGCCCGGGAGCGCGGCGTCGAAATCGGTGGTGACTTCCACGCCCATCGCAGCCAGGCACGCCGGCGCCAGGGTCGGCGGCCCGCAGACCGTCACGCGCGCCCCGAGCTTGGTGAGCAGCCAGATGTTCGAGCGGACGACGCGGGAATGCGCGATGTCGCCGGTGATCACCACGTGCAGCCCGGCGATCTTGCCGAAATGGCGGCGAATGGTGAGGGCGTCGAGCAGCGCCTGCGTGGGATGCTCGTGGGCGCCGTCGCCGGCGTTGACGACCCCGGCCTTGAGATGCCGCGCCAGGAAGTGAGGAACGCCCGGAGTCTGGTGCCGGATCACGATCAAATCCGGCGACATGGCCTGCAGGTTGCGGGCGGTGTCCAGAAGCGACTCTCCCTTTTCCACCGAGCTCCCCTTCGCCGCGAAGTTGAGCGCGTCCGCGGAGAGCCATTTCTCTGCCGTCTCGAAGGAGAACCGCGTCCGGGTCGAAGCCTCGAAGAAGAGATTGACGATCATCCGGCCGCGGAGCGCCGGAACTTTCTTCACTTCCCGCTGGCCGATCGAGAGCATGGACTCCGCGGTGTCCAGGATCCGCGTGATCTCGTCCGCGGAAAGGGGCTCGATGCCGAGGAGGTCCTTGGAGCGGAGGGGAGCGGGATGATTCAAGATTGAAAATTCAAGATTCAAGATTGAGCATCTTCATGGCGACCGTCCCCAATCTTGAATCTTGAATCTTGAATCTTGAATTCCTTCACGCCGGCTTCTCGAGGATCCAGACCTCGTCCGTTCCGTCGGTCTCCTGGAACATGACCTTGATGACCTCGCGTGACGCGGTCGGCACGCTCTTGCCGACGTAGTTGGCTTCGATCGGAATTTCCCGATGTCCGCGGTCGATCAGAACCGCCAGCCGCACGGCCCGCGGGCGGCCCAGGTCGATCAGGCCGTCCAGCGCCGCGCGCACCGTGCGACCGGTGTAGAGCACGTCGTCACAGAGAACGACGACCCGGTTTCCAAGATCGAAGTCGATCTCCGTCTTTTTCAAGAGAGGCTGCGGCGCCACCAGCGAGAGGTCGTCCCGGTAAAGAGTGATGTCCAGGGTCCCGGTAGGAAAGGGCTTCCCCACCAGATCGCCCAGGCGAGCGGAGAGACGGTTGGCCAGCGGAACTCCGCGGGTCCGGATTCCGACGAAGACCATGTCGGAGAGATCCTTCTGGCGCTCGGCGATCTCGTGCGCCATCCGGTCGATCATCCGGCGGATCCGCTCGGGGTCCAGGATCCGCGTTTTCTTGACGAGAGTTTCGGTTACGGCCACCGCGGGGGGCAGTCTATGGGCAGGTCTATCTTGCGTCAACTCAGGGAAGTCGGCGCAACGAGTCCTCCCGTCAACAGCCCTTTGGTTCAGACCGGGCAGGACGCCGGGGACGGGGGGACCTTCGGAAAGCCCATGAAATCCGGTGGCCGCCCGGCGGGTCGGGGTTACAATTGGCGCCAATCATGGTTGTTTACAACGCGGCGACTCGGGAGCTTACTGCGAAGATCGTCTATTACGGCCCCGGTCTGGGAGGCAAGACAACCAACCTGCAGGTCCTGCACGACCGCCTCGACCCGGCCACTGTGGGGAAACTGCTCAATCTTGCGACGCAGACGGACCGCACGATTTACTTCGATCTGCTTCCCGTCGAGCTCGGCGACATCAAGGGATACAAGATCCGATTCCAGCTCGCCACCGTGCCGGGCCAGACGGCGTTCAACGAGACGAGGCGCGTCGTGCTCAAGGGCTCGGACGGGATCGTCTTCGTGGCCGACTCGCAGTGGACCATGCTCCCCAAGAACCTGGAGAGCTGGCAGAACCTGAAGGAGAACCTCAAGGCCAACGGCGTCTCCTTCGAGGGGATCCCGATCGTTGTGCAGTACAACAAGCGCGATCTGACCGACATCCTTTCCGTCGACGCGCTTCAGGAGGCCCTCGGGCTGTCCTCCTATCCATTCGTCGAAGCCGTGGCCAGCGCCGGGCGCGGCGTCACCGAGACGTTCAAACTGATCTCCAAGCTGACCTTCGTCGACCTGCTCCGGCGGCTCCAGGGACGCAGGCCCGAAGACGCGCCCGCGCCCCCCGTTCCGGTCCGCAAGGACAAGGACGATCTGCTGTCCTGGAAGGATTCGCTCTTGAACCGCTCGGCCGCCGCTTCCGGCGCGACCGCCGCCGCCGCGCAGGCCAAACGGCCGCTTTCGCTGGTGCAGCCCGGACCGGCTGAAGAGCCGCCCTTCGAGGCCGCCGACGAGGGGCAAGCCCCCGCCGAGCCTCCCGCGGAGGCGGAGGGACCTTTTGTCGAGGCCGCGAGCACGCCCGCGGCGCCGCCGGAGCTTCCGGCCGTTCCGCCGGCGCCACCGGCCGCTCCGGTGGCCGCCGCAGAAATCTCCAGCCGGCCGACGGAGAGGATCGAGTACGTCGATCCGGTCGAAGTGGCGCGACGCGCGGCTCCGCTGTTCCCGTCAAGCGCGGCGACCACGCCTCTCCCGGAAGCGCCTGCTTTCGCCGCTTCCGCCGAGCCGCCGGCGTTGTTCGTCGATCCGCCGCAGCTGGAGATGCCTTCTCCTCCTCCTCCGCCGGCGCCCGTCTTCGACGACACCCGCATGCGCGAGCTCGAGGAGCGCCTCGCGCGGGCCGAGGGCTCACTCGCCCGCGAGCGCACGGAGAAGGAGCGGCTTACGGAGCGGATGACGGAGTTGACAGCGGAGCTCTCGACCCGGCTGGAGACGTTCGAAAAAGAGACTCGCGCGCTGGGCGAGCGGCAGGACGGTTTTTCCCAGCGGGTCGACACTCTGGAGAAGGCGAACTCCGCACGCCACAAGGAGACGCTGCCGCGTGTCCAGGCGCTGGAAGACCGGCTGGACCGCGGTGAGAAGCGCCAGCGCACCGCGGAGGACGATGTCTCCATGGCCCTGCGCACCCTGTCCGAGCGCGGCGAGAAGCTGCATCAGCACATCGAAGAGATCGGGGAGAAGATCGCAGCGCTCGAGCGCACCCTTCAGGAAAAGACAAGCCAGACCCGCCGCGAGGCCGACGACATCCGCAGCCAGCTCGATACCTTCCAGGGTGCGCTGGAAGAAAAGATCATGCAGGGGCGTCGGGAGGCCGAGGACATCCGCTCGCAGATCGCTCCGGTGCTCGAGGCGCACGGACGTCAGGGCGAGACCAGCCAGCGGCTGACCGCGGAGTTCGACCGCATGCGCGAGTCCCTGGCCGAAGCCCTGGGCGAGGTCTCCGAGCGGCTGCGCAACGCGGTACGCGGCCTGTAGCGCCGGCGCCGACCGACCTTCTCTTCCAGACCGGGCGGCTCTCGAGCTTCTATCGCCTGGATCGCCGGTGGGGCCGAGGCCGGCCGCTCCCGCCGGCGTCCGACACCACGCGCGACAGAAACCGCTCGTCATCCCGCCAGCGGGGGCGCACGGTCACGGAGAGATCGAGGAAGAACCGGCGCCCGGATTCCCGCTCCAGTTCCTCGCGGGCGGCCTGGCCGATGTCCCGGATCATCGAGGCCCCCTTCCCGATGACGATTCCCTTCTGGCTCTCCTTCTCCACGACCACGGAAGCGGTCACCACGGTCATTTGCTTCTCCGGCTCTTCCCGCACGGCGTCGATGATCACCGCGGTGGCGAAGGGCAGCTCCTGGCGAGCCCGCTCCAGGAGCTTTTCGCGGATCACCTCGGAGATCCACTCCGACTCCGGAGTGGACGTCAGGAAGTCCTCGGGATAGGCGGCGGGCCGCTCGGGGAGAGCGCCGGCCAGCAGGCTGGCCAGGCGGTCCACGCCGTCGCCGGTCCGGGCGGAAACCGGAACGACTTCCAGGAAAGAGCGCCGGGAGGCAAGACCGGCGATCCTCGGCAGGAGCGTCTCCTTTCGCACAATATCTATCTTGTTAAGGGCCAGGACGACCGGACGCCCGGCCTTCGCCAGCAGCCCGAGCGTGAAATCCTCACCTTCCCCGGGCCTGTCCGAAGCGTCCACCACCCAGAGCACCAGGTCGGCGCCGGCCAAAGCGTCCGTCGCGTCGCGGACCATCGCCGCGTTCATCCGGAATTTCGGGCGATGAATCCCCGGGGTGTCGATCAGGGCGATCTCCGCGTCCGGCAGGCG
The DNA here is from genome assembly GCA_035262245.1 of Thermoanaerobaculia bacterium. Taxonomy (GTDB): domain Bacteria; phylum Acidobacteriota; class Thermoanaerobaculia; order UBA5066; family Gp7-AA6; genus DATFTF01. The sequence goes on along the minus strand of DATFTF010000188.1, from coordinate 2,585 downwards.
GGCCACTCCCAGGATGCGTTTGCGGGTCGTCTGCGGTTTGTCCGAGACGATGGCGACCTTCTCCCCGACCAGGCGATTGACCAGGGTCGACTTGCCGGCGTTGGGGCGGCCGACGACCGCGACTTCACCGGAGCGCATGGGAATTAGCTATCAGCTATCAGCTATCAGCTGTCGGCTGCCAGCTTCCCGGGCCGAGGAGCCGAGTCTTCGGAGCCCGACTGAGAGCTGAGAGCTGATAGCTGAGAGCTCGTGTCGGCCTCGATGCGGACGCGATGCACCCTCCTGCGGTCGGCCTCCTCGACCGTGAACAGGAGGCCCGCTTCGCTGTGGCTCTCGCCCGCCCGCGGGATGTGCCCGAGGCGAGCAGCCAGGTAACCGCCAACCGTCGTGAAATCGCCGCCCTCCGGGCCGCGGTCGAAGAGCTCCCGGACGGTCTGGATGCTCTCCTTTCCCGAGACCGAGTAGACGCCGTCGGCAGTCTTGCTGACCGCTTCCCGCTCGTCCTCGTGCTCATCGGAGATCTCGCCGACGATCTCCTCCAGCAGATCCTCGACGGTCACCAGCCCGGAGACGCCTCCGTACTCGTCGACCACGATGGCCATCCAGAGATGCCTTCGCTGGAATTCCCGCAGGAGCTCGGAGACTTTCTTGGACTCCGGTACGAAATACGACTCGCGAAGCATGCCGGTGATGGGGCGTCCGTCGCCCGACCGAATGGCCTCGAACATGTCCTTGACGTGCACGATTCCGACCACCGTGTCGATCGTCCCCCGGGCCACCGGGACCCGGGAGTACTTGGAGGACGCGAAGAGCTCGGCCAGCGTCTGCGGCGAGGCGGCTGCGTCGATCCAGACGATGTCGGTGCGCGGGGTCATCACCTCGCGCACCCGTGTGTCGCCGAAGTCGACGATGGAGAGGACGAGTTTCTCCTCCTCTTTCTCCAGGATCCCCTCCTCGCGGCCCACGTCGATGTACGCCTGGACCTCTTCCTCGGTCGCCGGAGGCGCCTGCTGCCGCTCGCGCCGCGCGAAGATGCCTCGCAGGGGAATGGCCAGCGGCAGCATCAGCCAGGACGCGGCGTCGACGACCGGCAGGAGACGGGTCACGGTCCGCTCCGGATCCGTTCCGAATCCGACCCGCAGCAGGACGATCTCGGTGGCCAGCCATCCGACCAGGAAGACGCCGCCGCCCCAGGCCCACGCCGCGTCGACGTGGAAGCTCTGGAGAGCCGATACCTCGGTCAGGAGGCCGGTCAGGAGGAGGATCTGCACGAAGACCTTGGTGGTGATGCGGGTGATCTCCACCTCACCCGGTCCGGCCAGCAGGCGCGCCTGCTCCGGATGCTCCTCGAGCAAGCCGCGGATCTTGATCGGCGAAAGGCGATCGAGCGCCAGCGCGAATGACTCGAAGAGGAGAAAGACGAGGTAGCAGACCCCGGAAAAGACGAGCGCGATCATCGCCGCACCGGCCTTTGTCCCGTCTCCCCGGGTTGGTCGGCGCCGATCTCGAGCCGGCGCGCCAGCCGGGCCTCCAGGGCGTTCATCTGGCCGTCGTCGGTCTCGTGGTCGTATCCGAGCAGGTGGAGATACCCGTGGAGGAGCAGACGGTCGATCTCGCGGCGGGTGGTGGCGCCGCGACGGCGCGCCTCGCGCGACGCGTAGGGGACGGAGATCACGATGTCTCCCAGCGCGAGGCCGGCGCCGGGGAACGAGAGCACGTCCGTCGACCGGTCCTTGCGGCGGTAGCGGCGGTTCAGGGACCGCATGCGCACGTCCCCGCAGAAGAGGACCGAAACCTCCGGGCGCGCTGGAAGGCTCCCGCCGAGCAGGGAATCGCCGGTTTGCCGCGCAGGACCGGAGGCGGAGGGCGGGCAGAGCCGCCCGAGCCGCTGGAAAAGATCCTTCACCCGGCGCGCCGGAGGAGCGCCGGAGACCGCGGCGCGGACGCTGATTTCCATGGAAGCGGCCCTAACCGGCGCGGGGCCCGGCGCCGCGAACCGCCGGTTCGGAGACCACTCCCGTCTCCCCTGTCCGGCGCCGCCCCTTGAGCTCCCGGTTGAACTCGAAGCCGGGATAGTCGATGCGGTGGTGATAGACGTTGGCCACCGTGCGTTCCAGCGTTTCCACGATGATCGCCAGATCGCGCATGGTGATATCGCAGTCGTCGAACTGGCCGTCGCGCAGACAGTCGTCGACGATCGTCTGGATCATCGTCCGGATCTTCGCCGGCGTCGGGTCGATCAGCGTGCGCGACGCCGCCTCGACCGCATCACAGATCATGAGGATGCCGTTGACGCGCGTCGTCGGGCGAGGACCAGAGTGCCGGTAATCCGTGTCGCGCACCGGTCCCTGCGCCGGATCCGTGCGCGTCAGGGCCTTCTGGTAGAAGTAGTGGATCTTCTTCGTGCCGTGGTGCTCGCGGATCGCCGCGAGGATGGGCTCGGGCAGGCGCGCCTTGCGGCCCATCTCCGCGCCCTCGCGGACGTGCGACGCGATGATGAGCGCGCTCATCGACGGCTCGAGTCGGTCATGCCGGTTGAAGCCCTTGACCTGGTTCTCGATGAAGTAGTCCGGCATCTTGGTCTT
>DATFTF010000187.1:0-9488 GCA_035262245.1 Thermoanaerobaculia bacterium | reverse complement strand
CACCGCGCGCTCGGCTCCCGCGCTGGCGCGGTCCGGCGCGTTTCCCCGGAACACCGAGATCGAGGCCGACGTCACGGTGACCTCCGAGACTCCTCCCCGCTCCGTAGCCGCCGTCCTGCCCGACGGCCACACCATGTCCCTTCGCGTCCATCACTCTTTCGTGAAGCTCCCCGAGCCCGGCTTCGCGCCGCGCGCGCTCGATCCGCGGATCGGCTTCATTCCCGAGCGGCATCAGGACCACACCGCCGCCTTCACCGAGCCGATCGAGAAGTACCTGGCCATCCGCTGGCGGCTGATCAAGAAAGATCCCTCCGCGCCGGTTTCCGAGCCGGTGCAGCCGATCGTTTACTACCTGGACCGCGGCATCCCCGAACCGGAGCGTTCGGCGATCCGGGCGGGCGCCCTCTGGTGGAACCACGCCTTCGAGCTGGCCGGATTCCGCGACGCTCTGGTGCTCAAGGATCTTCCGCCCGGCGCGACTTTCCTGGACGTTCGCTACTCGGGCATCGAGTGGGTCGATCGCGCCGAGCGCGGCTGGTCGGTGGGGGCCGCGCAGGTCGATCCGCGGACCGGCGAGATCGTGCACGCCGTGGCTCGGATCGATTCCCACCGCCGCCGCACGACCGCCCGGATGTGGCAAAACACGCGCCGGCCGGCCTCGCTCGAGTCCTGCGACGCAGCCGACTCGCCCGATCTCTCCTGGCTCGCCGCGGACGATTCGGATGTGGACGAGAAGACGCTGGTCCTCGAGCGGCTGGCCTATCTTTCCGCGCACGAAGTCGGCCACACGCTGGGCCTGATGCACAACTGGGCGGCGACGACCTTCGGTTGGGGATCGGTGATGGATTACCTCGCAGCCAACGTCCAGCTTCGCGGCGGCCGGCTCGATTTCACCGATGCTTACCCCAACGATATCGGCTCCTATGACCGGCTGGTCATCCAATGGGGCTATTCGCCGGGCCTCGACGCGGCGGGCCTCGACCGTCTGGTGCGTGAGGCTTACGCCAAAGGCATCGTCTATCCGCTCGATGGCGATCCGCGGTGGGCCGAGTACGACTGGGGCGCCGATCCGATCGAGTGGCTGGCCACGACCCAGGCGGTCCGGCGCGCGATCCTCGACCGCTTCGGGCTCGGCCAGCTCGCGCCGGGCGAATGGGTCTATTCGCTCCAGCAGCGGTTCAACCTCGCCTACCTCTATCACCGCTTCGGGATCCAGACGGCCCAGCAGTTTGTCGGCGGCCAGTTCCAGACCAATGCCGTGGCCGGCGACGGACAGAAGCCGGTCGCGTGGGTGCCCGCGGCCAAACAGAAAGAGGCGCTCGACCTGCTGCTGGCGGCGCTCGAGCCGGAGAACCTCGACGCGCCGGACCGGATCCTCGGCGCGCTCGTCCCCCCGCCCTCCGGAACACGGCGATCTCAGGAACAGTTCGCCAGCGAAGCGGGAGAAGCCTTCAGCCTCTTCACCGCGGCCCGGACGCTCGCGGATCTGGTGATTCAGCCGCTGCTCGACCCGCAGCGCGCGGCCCGGCTCACGCTCGCAAGCGGACCCGACGCGCTCACGTTCGGAGGTCTCCTGGATCGGATGATTCATGCCACATGGGAAGCTCCTGCCCGGGTGTCGCCGCGCAGCGCCGCGCTCGCGCGCGTGGCCCAGCGGAGTGTTCTCGACGGGCTTCTCGACCTCGCGGCGCGCCGGGAGGCGGCGCCCGAGGTCCGGGCGGCGGTGAACGCGCGGCTCATCCGCCTGCGCTCGGAGCTGAAGATGCGTCATTCCCAGGATTCTTTGGCCGAGGCGCATTTGCGCCTGGCGGAGAGAGACCTGGCGGAGTTTCTAGATCACCCGGAAACCCGTGGACAACGACCGGCGCGGCCGACGGCGCCGCCGGGGCGCCCCATCGGAGAGTGACGACTCTTGAGTCTAAGGTCTAAAGTCTAAAGTCTAAAGTCTAAAGTCTAAGGAAGCAGTTGGAGATGCCGTCCGCTAAGCGGTTCGAAGATCTGGAGGTGTGGCAGAGAGCTCGTGATCTCACGAGACTCGTCTATCGCGAAACATCCAAGACCCGATTTGGAAACGATTTCGCTCTTCGCGATCAGATGCGTCGGGCAGCCGTGTCCATCATGTCGAATCTTGCTGAGGGATTCGAGCGCGAGGGGAGTCGGGAATTCTCTCAGTTCGTCGCGTTGGCTAAAGGTTCTTGCGGCGAGATTCGGAGTCAAGCCTACGTGGCAGTCGATCAGAACTATTTTTCAGAAGAGACTTTTCAGGAAATATCCGAATCGACGAAGCGGCTCAGTCGCATGCTTTCCTCCCTCCTTCGTTATCTCAAGCGTTCTCCAATTGAAGGCAGCAAGTACAAGCTGGCACCTTAGACCTTAGACCTTAGACGTTAAACCTTAGACCTTAGACTCTTCTCCTCACGGCCACAATCGACACGTCGTCCTCAGGCACCGTCCTCCCGCAAAAGGTCAGCAGGTGCTGGGAGATCTCGCGGACGAGCTCGCCGGGAGAGGCGCCCGCGTAGAGGCGCACCAGCGACTCGATGCGCTCTTCGCCGAACGCGTTCTCGCGGTCGTCGGCGGCTTCGTACAAACCGTCGGAGTAGAGGAGGAGCATTTCCCCCGGGGCGAGCGCGCCTTCGATCGATTTCCATTCGAGTCCGGCACGAATTCCCAGAGGGTAGGAGCCTGAGCCCAGCCGCTCCCGGATCGCGCCGTCGCGCACCAGGGCCACGGGCGGATGGCCGGCGACTGTGGCGGAATAAGCGCCGTCGGGAGAAAGAAGCAGATACACCGCGGAGAAGAACGACCGCGGAGTTCCTGTCACGCACAGGATCCGGTTCAAGGCGCCGATCATCGCCGCCGGAGAAGGATCCACCTCCAGCTGTGTGCGGAACCCGGCGTGGGCAACGGCCATCACCAGTCCGGCGGTCATTCCATGTCCGGAAGCGTCGCCGAACAGAAGCGCCAGGCGGCCGTCGGGCAGCGCGATGAACTCGTAGAGGTCCCCGCCGACCATGTTGGCGATGCGGTTGAACCCCCCCAGCTCGTAGGCCGGGTTCTCCGGCAAAATCCCGGTCAAGAGCGTGGCCTGGAGATCCCGCGCCAGGACCAGCTCGTCGCGGTAAGCCAGCTTGTCGATCAACTCCATGGCCAGGAGGACGGCCACGATGAGAAACGCCAGGAACGTGTTGAAGCCGCCGACGCTGATCTCCCAGTGCCGGGTGGAGATGCGGGTGGAAAAGATATCCACGACGGAGAGGAAGAGCGCCACCGCGAACAGAACGCGCCGCACCGGCGCCAGCCGCCGCGTCAGGCCGAAGACGACGGCGTTGGCGGTGCGGAGCCACCGCTTCCATCGCCTCCGCTCGCCGGCGATCTCCTCGCGGTGCTGCGCCACGAGCTGGCGGCGCGCCTCCGGCCACTCCCGCTTGTAGAAGCCGGTGACGTCCTCGCGGGTCAGGGACCGAAACGTCTCACGCGCGAGCTCGATCCAGTCGTGGAAAACGGACATCTCGGATTCCTACGATACGGCACGCCGTCGGTTTCGGGCGGAGCGCGCGCCCGGGGCCTTCCCCGCGGCTCGCCGGTTATTTCCCCGGGGGAAGCGCCTCCACGATGCGTCTCTCCAGGTAGGGGAAGAACGGGTTCGCGTTCAGCCGCAGCAGCGAATCGAGCGGCGTGACGAGAACCGACCGCTCTCCCCGAGGCGCGACCGTTCCGAGGCGTATTCCGTAGTCGACGGACCGGTCCGGCTCCCAGCCGTAGAGCGGGTCGTCGGGCGAGAACGGCAGAGCCACGTGGGAGAGCGAGAAGAACTGCGGCGGCCACGCCAGACCGAGCGGGTCCTCGGCCGCAGCGCCGCCGTTTGCCGGGAACGTCCGGGCCAGGACCTCGCGGGTGTCCGGCCGGATGTTGGTCACGAGGGTGAAACGGTAACGGCGTCCGCCGCCGGCCGAGAGTCTGGCGATCAAGGCATCGTGCAGCGACTTCAGAAAGGGCCGAGCATTGGCAGAGCGGTTCAGGTCGAAAAGGACGAGCTCACTCCCGTTGTCGGCGAGCTTGTCGTAGAGGTCGCTGGCGATGGCCTCGGTCTGGACCGTGGCGTCGACGACGGACTGGAACGTCAGCACCGGCGGGAATTTGCCGATCCGGCCCTCACGCGCCGCCTTCGCGATGGCCCGTCGAAGGACACGTGTGATCGTGAGCGACTGCTGGCCGGCATTCACGGGGAAGGAGTTGTACTTGTACGGGTTGTACTCGGGCAGCACGTCGAGCCACTGCGACTTCTCCAGAAAGGGAACGAATGCGAGCTTGGAGAGCAGCTCGGTCAGACGGGGAAACGGCGCGACGCCGATCTCCGGCGAGAGCAGCACGATTTTGTCGGCGCGGGGAAGCGCGGCCCCCGCAAGAACCTCCAGCGAGTATCCGAGAGCGACGGCCCCGCCGTTGGAGTAGCCCACGAGGTAGAGAGGTTTGCCGTCGCCGATTTTTTCGCGCACGTGCCGACCGCCCACGCGCGCCGCGGCGAGCCAATCCTCCCAGCGCACGTTGGTCAGACCGGCCGGAACGGTGCCGTGGCCCGGCATCCGGAGGCAGAGAGCGTAGATGCCGCGCCCGGCGAGCAATTCGGCCAGCCGCCGCATGCTGTAGGGGGAGTCGGTCAGTCCGTGGAGAAGGAGCGCTCCGCCGCGGATCGTCGGCGGCACGATCTCCTGCGTCCGGTTCCAGTTGACGGTGAAGTGACCGGGATTCGTGGGGCTCTCGGGAGAATAGCGATTCGTGTTCGTGCGGTCCTCGGGCGGCACGGCCGATTCGATCCGGTCGGTGACTTCCTTAAAGAGGGCGTCTTCGCGGGCGAGGTAGTCGGCGAAAGTGAATCTGTCGGTGAGCTCCGCGGCGGTCAGCTCCTTGCGGGGCGCGATCCGATGCCAGGGCTTCAGCTCGGGGTGCTTACGGGCATCGAGCGCGCGCACGACAAAGACGGTCACGAGCGCGACCGCACCCCAGGTCACGATCTGGAACAGGACTTTCTTCAAGCGGCGCAACGGTCCGGGATCATAGCCGGATTCGAGGCATCAAGAACCTGTTCGGCAAAAAATGAAAGGCCCCGGCAGGCGCCGGGGCCTGTGTTCCGACATCGGATGGAGGGGTTACTGCCTCTGCACGCAGCCCCCCGCGCTGTTGGACCACTCGTACTGATACCCGAAGCCCGCGTCGAGGAACGGCGCCGGGCTCCAGGCGCACTTGTCGTCGGCCTCGTTGCCGCGGCGGTCGAACCAGGCCGTGCCGTCCGGATCGGTGACCGCCTCGCGCGTTTCGTGACAGGAGAAGTGATCGAAGTTCTGTCCGACGGAAAATCCCGTCCACTGACAGCCGCCGCAGGACGGGTAGGGCATCGAGGAGTACTTGACGTCGACGCCGTTGAAGCTGAAGTTGCTGTGGTAGGCGCAGAACACCAGATTCGGGCCGCCGCACGAGTCGGAGGTGCCGAACGAGGCGTAGGACGTCGAGGGCAGGAAGACCTCGTAGACCGTGTTCGAGTCGCCGACGCCCCCCTGGAAGGTGTTGATGTACTTACGAACCTCGCCCTGGACCGCGCTGTCGGTGGCGTTGGTTGGAGGCGCGGAGGTGTCGTACCAGGTCGCCGTATTGATGCTCCCTGCGTTGATGTGGCCGGATCCGTCGGAATACTGCGTGATGACGTTGTACTCGCCGGTCGTCCCGAAGTTGTTGAAGAACCCGGTGATGTGCGACGCCGTGGTCGCGCCGCTGCCCTGCCACTCCGCGCCCCAGAAGATGGCCACGACCTTGACCGTGTGAATCACCGGGCCTCCGTGGTAGGAGATGTTCTGGCCGCCATGCCCGCCGTGCCCGGCCTCATGGATGTCTGTAGGAACGTGTCCACGCTCGGGGAACAGCTGCGTGTGCCGGTTGTTCACGTCGTCGACGCGCTGCGCCGAGAGAGCGGCGGCAAAGGCGAAAAAAACCGTGAGAGCGAGCAATGGTCTCCCCGTACTCCTCATCCTTCCCTCCTTGAGTTGTTCGAAAAACCGAGATACGCCCGTACGCGGCGGGCGAGGGAAGTCTACTGCTCTCGAGATCGATCGGCGCCGGCTTTCAGCCCGGCGCGAACGCGTTGCGCGGCGGGCGCTCCTACTGCTTGAGCAACCCCGTCCAGTGGACCAGGAGCGAGAGGGCCGGAGAGCCCTGATCCGCCGGAACACTGTTGACCAGAAAGCGTTTCCCGTCGGCAGAGACGTCGTAGACGCCGCCGGTTGGCCCCCCGGGACCCGGGTGAACCGCGAACAGAGGCACGGGCGTGCCGGCGTGAAAGCTCGATCCGGCCTCGACCGGCACGGACATGATCTTGTTGTCGAGCGAAAGGTAGAAGAGCTCCTTCCCGTCGCCGCGCCAGCGGGGGATCGTGCCACCGGCGGCGGAGATCTGCCACGTGCCTCCAGGCCCCGGGAATGACTGGATGTAGATCTCGGAGCGTCCCGACTCGTCCGAGTCGTACGCCATCCAGCGGCCGTCGGGACAGAAGCGGCTGTTCTGCGCGAAGCTTCCTCGGGTGGCAACGGGGATGGTCTTCCTGGCGGCCAGATCGAGAACCCAGATCTCATTGTTCCGCTTTCCTGCTGCCGGAATAACCTGCATGGAAAGGAACCGGCCGTCCGAGGACCAACTTTCCGGAGTGTTGCTGTCCGCGTTTTCCAGGAGCGTCGTCTCCACGCCCCCGTCGAGCGCCTTGATCACGATGTCGGGCCGGAATCCGACGGCCTTGCGGTCGGAGGCGAAGGCGAGCTTCGTCCCATCCGGGGACCAGACATGTCCATAACGGTTTCCCGGCCCGAAGCCGAACTTGCTGGCGCCGCTTCCGTCCGAGTTGTAGAGCCAGACTTCGAACGTGTTCCGGGAGGCGTCGAGAACGTCGACCGCGACGCGCCGCCCGTCGGGGGAGACGTCCATGCCGGCGTAGATCGCCGGCTCTCCCACCGAACCGAGAGGCTTGCCGCCGCGGTCGAACCAGAGGAGCTGCGACGGAACCGGGACGATCGGAGCGTAGGCGAGGAGCCCGGTGTCGGAAACGGTGAACCACGAGAACCCGACCCAGCCGAACCCGGCCACTCGCTGCGCGATCGGGACGGGGTCGCCCACCGGCTGCAGGCGGTCATCCAGGCGCTGGGCGAGCAGCGTCCTCTCGCGGCCGTAGAGAAGGTGTCCGGAGGCGAACCGGGGGTTGGAAAGGGCGGGCACGACAACCCGATCCTCCTTGCCGTCGAGAGATCCGATGCGGATGGCGTTGGCCGGATCGTTGGAAGAGCCCGTGAGGTTGGCCGCCATGTAGAGAAAACGGCGGCCGTCTGGAAGAAACGTGGGATAGCGGTGCGCCGTCTCGTGACGTGAGGCATCGAGCTTCGTCACCGCAACCGGGCGGCCTCCGCCCGCCGGTACGCGGAAGAGCGGAGAGGTCGGTGCGGGCCCGAAGACGATCGTTCCGTCGCGGTTCCACGTGCCGCCCACGCCCCGCTCGGCGTCGCAGATCGTCAGCAGGCCGCCGCCCGAGGCGTCCACGCGCTTTAGCTTCCCGTCGCCGGAGAAAAAGCCGATGAACCGGCTGTCCGGCGACCAGAAGGGAAAGGAAGCGTTGTCGGCGTCGGCGATCGGCTGCGCCGCCGGCGCGTCGAGGGAACGAACCCAGAGGCCGGGTTGGCCTCCCAGCTTCAACATGGTGAACGCCAGGCGCCTCCCATCGGGGGAGAGCGCCATCTCTCCCAGGAACAACTTCTCCGGCAGGACCAGCGAAGCGCGGATCGGGGCTTCCGGGCGAGGCGCTCGCCGGATGTAGAGGGCGGCCAGCACCGCGGCGAGAATCGCTGCTGCGGCGAAGGCAGCCCACGCCAGGCGCTCGCGGTTCTTTCTGCGGGCCGCGACCGGCGCGGCCACCCCGGCGGCGGATCCCATCTGGGCGATCCACTTGAGCTCGCCCTCCAGGTCGTGGGCCGTCTGCCAGCGGTCGTCGGGATCCTTTGCCAGGCAGGTTCGGACCACCCGGTCGAGCGCGGGCGGGACCATCGGCTGAAGCGACGAGATCGCCGGCGGGTCGTGCTCCAGGATCGACGCGATCAGAGAGGCCTGGCTCTTGCCGGAGAAAGCCTTTTGTCCGGTGGCCATCTCGTAGAGCACCGCGCCGAAGGCGAAGATGTCGCTGCGGGAGTCGGCCTCCTTTCCTTCCAGCTGCTCGGGCGCCATGTACTGGAAGGTTCCCAGGATCGAGCCGCGCTCGGTCAGCGGGGCGCTGGGCGTCATCTCGGTGGCCAGCCTCGACAGGCTGCTGGCGGGAGCCGGGCTCTCCAGAGCGCGCAGCTTGGCCAGCCCGAAGTCGAGGAGCTTCACCCCCGACTTGGTGATCATGATGTTGCCGGGCTTCAAGTCCCGATGGACGATCCCCTGGCGGTGCGCCTTGTCCAGGGCGTCGGCGATCTCGATGGCGAAGCGCAGGAGCTGATCGGTCGGGAGGCGTCCGCGAGCCAGGCGGTCGGTGAGGGTCTCGCCCTCCAGGAACTCCATGACCAGATAGGCCGCGCCATCCTGCTCCCCGACGTCGTAGAGGCCGCAGATGTGCGGATGCGATAGGGAGGAGATCGCCTTGGCTTCGCGCTCGAAGCGCTGGCGCAGCTCGGCATTTTCGGAGAGGTGCTCAGGCAGGACCTTAATGGCGACGGTGCGCTCGAGCCGCGTGTCGCGTGCCTTGTAGACTTCGCCCATTCCGCCCGCTCCGGCGGCGGAGAGGATCTCGTAGGGGCCGAGCCGGCTTCCCGCGGCGATCACAAGTTACACGTCAGGTCGAACGGCAGAATACACCGGGGTGCGTCTGGCGAGACGTCCCTGCTCAACATTCCTGAACGGCGGCCCGCAAGTCCTCCAGCCCATTCTGCATCCGTTCGAAATGCGTGCGGAAGGAGAGGACGCAGAAGCGGATGGCGAAGATGTCGCCGAGCATCGTGCCGCTGACGTAGATCCGCTTTCGCCGATTGACGCGGTCCATCAGGCCTCGATTGAGAGCGTTCAAGCCTTTCAGGTCGAGCCCCGGGCGCACGAGGCGGAAGGCCACGATGGAAAGCTGCGGCTCGGCCAGGATCTCGATATCCCGAATCTTCTTGAGCTCCTCGGTCGCCCAGAGCGCAAGGTCGAGTTTCTCGTCGAGATTGGTACGGAACGGCTCGATGCCGTGCATCTCGATCGGAAGCCAGACCCGCAATCCGCGCCACGCGCGGGAGAGCTCGGGAGAGAGCAGGTGAAAATCGGACAATTCGGGGGAGAGCGCTTCGACACTGTCGGGGGCGGTACTTTCCTGCATCTCAGGCAGGTAGTCGGCCATGACCCCGTGGGCGCGCCGCAATGCGCCCGCGTCGCGGACCAGAAGCGCTCCCGTCCCGTAGGGGAGAAAGAGGCCCTTGTGCGGGTCGAGCGCGATCGAATCGCCC
>DATFTF010000186.1:0-2204 GCA_035262245.1 Thermoanaerobaculia bacterium | reverse complement strand
ATCTCCTCTCCGCCGACCATGGCCTCCTGTCACTACGGGATAGATACACCGACGCGGCAGGAGCTGATTGCGGCGACGCAATCGGTCTCGGAGATCCGGGACTTCGTCGAGGCGGACAGCCTCGGTTACCTTTCCGCGGAGGGAATGCTGGAGGCCTTCGGCCGCCCCCAGCAGGCCACCTGCACCGCCTGCTTCACCGGGATCTATCCGGTGGAGGTTCCGGAAGAGGAGCGCGAAAAGGAAGGGGCGGTCGTCCGCTGAGCCGGGACGGATCTCTCAACCCGCGCCGGCGGATCGCGCAGCCGCAAGAGACTTCATAGCGGTGCGCACGCTTTTGTTCGCGACGACGGTCTTCTGCGGCGCGACCCTCATCGACGGGACCGGAGCGCCCCCAATTCCCGACGCGCTCTTGATCGTCACCGACGGGCGAGTCGCCTTCGCGGGTCCCTACTCCCCGCAGGCCCTGGCGCAAGCGCCGAAAGAGGCTGAGCGGATCGATGTCTCGGGCCGGTGGATCATTCCCGGGCTCATCGACGCCCACGTGCACGCCGGCTCGGCCGATGAGCAACGGTCCTTTCTTCGTTGGGGCGTGACCACGGCGCGTCTGATGGCTGAGGACGTGGAGGCCGCGCGCGATCGGGCCCGGCGTTCTCAGCGACCCGCAGCCTTCGTGGCGGAGCTCGTTCCTGCGGCGCCCATCTTCACCGCTCCGGGGGGGTGGTGGGATCGGGGCGAGCCGCACGACGAGAGACTGAACCGGACTCCCAATTCTCCGTCCGAGGCGGTCGAGGCCGTCCGGGAGGCGCGGCGTCTCGGCACGGTGGAGATCAAGCTGATGCTGGATGACATGAGCTGGTGCCGGACGCCCAAGCCCGCCCTCCCGCGGCTGCCGGCGCCGACGGCCCGGGCGCTGATCGAGGAGGCCCGGCGACTGGGACTGCGTGCCTCGGTGCACGCGCCTCAGCTTTCCGACGCCGTCGAGGCCATCGGCGACGGGTGCACCGCCCTCGCGCACGGCGTGCTGGAGCCCATTCCTGCCCAGGTGGTCGAGGTCATGCGGACCCGGCCGGTTTACTACATCCCGACGCTCGGCATCTTCGAGTTGCTTGCCGATCCGCGCGCCTTCATGGATCGCGTGCTCGCGGATCCGCGCGTGGCCAACGGCATTCTCGAGTGGGCGCTGCGCGAATACCGGGCCCCCTCTTATGAGGAGACGTACCACCGCCGCTATCCGAACTACGCTTCTGTGGGCCAGCATCTTCCGGCTCTGCGCGAGAACCTCCTGCGCCTCCACCGGGCGGGAGTTCCCATCGCGCTCGGCACGGATATGTGGGCCTTTCCGGGGCTCGGTGTGTCCATCGAGATGGATCTCTACGTGCGCGCCGGGCTCACCCCGCTCGAGGCCCTGCGGGCGGCCACCCAGACCGCGGCGCGGTCGCTCGACCTCGAGGCCGACCGGGGCACTCTGGAGAAGGGAAAACGCGCCGACTTTCTGGTTCTCGACGCCGACCCGTCGAAGGACGTGACGAACGTGCGCTCTCTCCGGGAGATCTATCGCAGCGGCCATCGATTCGGCCCGGTCGATCCGAACCAGCCGTTTTTGCCGTGATTCAGGGCCAGAACTCGCCGACCCACACTCCACTCAAAAAAGCCGGAAGGTCTGCCAGCGACGAGACAACCAGGCCGCCGCCGCGCCAGAGACGGGACCTCCGGTCTCCGATGAGGATTGGCTGCGCGCGCAAGGGAAAGCCGGCGATCAACTGACCGGCGAATCCCCAGGCCAGCCAGCGCAGCGGAAGTAGCACTGCGAAGTATCGGAACCAATCCGGCACCGGCGGGATGATGGCCGCCGCGAGGAAGGCAGCCAGGCGGGCGAGCAGGAGCCGCGCCAGAGCGGGGGTCAGCGCGGAGGTGAGCGGCGGCGCGAGGCGATCGTCCCGTAGCCGGGTCAACCCTGCGACGCACCAGGCGGTCTCGGCGGCGAGCTTGATGAGGACGTAGAGAAGCATCAGGCCGTCCCGGGCCCCGAACCCCTCTCACTGATGGATGTCATCGCGGCGGCCGAAGGGGACGATGCGCTGGCCGGGAACGGGAGGAATCGCCTGGGGAACTGAGCGCGCCGAGTCCTCGATCTGTCCCTCCTCGTGATACTCGGCATCGGCATTGACTCGCCAGACGTCGAAGTGCCCGCCGAGGATATTCCG